>JAUWZC010000109.1 GCA_030615565.1 Desulfobacteraceae bacterium
TGTTATTAATATTATATATATCGCCATATTTAATTAGACTATTAATGACGAAGTCAAAACTGTTTTGGCAAGAATGATGGGAGATAAATGGGAAACACTTGCATTATACGGTCTAATCAAACAGACCAAAAAAATCGCTGATATATGGGGATTCGCATAAAAAGGCAGGGCCGCTCCTGACCCTGTCTTAGATACTCGATAATTGTATGGGGGATATTACGCTAAAGGTTATTTGTTCTCTCTATCGATTATAGAGAAATACTGGCCCACTTGCTCACCCTCATCCACTCCATTCTCCGTTCGGCTTGTCCTCTTCGCTCTTCCCAACTCCTTCTCTCAACCCCTCCGTTTAAGAAGTAATCAAGATAATACAATCTGCGCCTATCTTCTCCAAAGCGCCGATCAATACTGAAGCGCCTCATCTCTAACACATTCCATTCTCCTCGGTTAACTTGCTGGAAAATGACTCTGCCGTAAATATCTTATTGTTGAGTTTGATTAGCTCTTCCTGAACTCCCTGCTGAATCCTACCAATCTGATTAGACAAGTACTGTCTTCAAAATTGGTCTCAAACTAGCAGATTGGTTTATCTTCCAAACTTTCCAAGCCCTCGGCTTCAAAACATGCTATGGCCAACTCCAGAGTGTGATTATCCAGTTCAAAACCATCCCAGCCCAAAAAATGCAGTTGTTTGTTTACTTGCAAAAGGTTCATGTGAGGATTGACTAAAATGGTACTTGCCAAGTCCCTGATAAAGCCATGAATTATACCTTGCTCTATCCCCTTTTTTTCCAATCGCTTTATTAAAATTCTTATAAGCTCTTTCACTTTCTACTCCGGTCTCATGGATGATAAGGAGGAAATAGTTGTACCAGAGATAGCTATCAGCGGTATGGTGGAGATGATAAGGTCGAAAAGCATAGGTTTTTCTGGTGTTAATTGGGAAGCATTCTCTCCTGTGAATACAAGTTCTAATGATTTGCCTTTCAGGACGTCAAGATGATTATGGAATACGTTCAATCCGAAAGGATGTATATTTCCCAGGCAACTTGTATGTATGAAGACTTTTAAAGTTCGATTAGAATACCTTTTTAGAATCTCTAGAAGTTCGTGGGCAGAAATCCCATCGAAATCGCCCATTAATTTCAGGTGCAGGTTTTCACTGTTTCTGTGAACAGAGATCCAAAAATTTGTTGCCATAATGATCCCTCTTCGAAGTTTAATATATATCTAGTTATGCAAAAATCATGCAAAATTAAGCACTTGAAAGATTGCTTTAGATTTCAAATAGTTAAGTTAATCTTATAGACTGTATATCGAAAAAATGGCAAGAAAACACTCATTTATGGGAAATAAAATTCCATTTCTATGCTAAAAGTTTACACATTTCTTAGTGGTGGGAATGGGAGAAATGCGAAATTAAAACTCACATGCGTTGATAAAAAGAAAGGAAGCCGGGAAAAAAGAGATGTTAACATAAATAAGCTAAGAAGTTCCCTGCACCATTTTACAATATGTTGTGGTTTCTGGCAGCGCTTAAAAAGTTTAGACTAGCTTGCCAAACTTGAAAGCCACTATCTGGTTTATTTTATTACAGTATTCGTAAGGTATTCATCACCCACAATACCCGCATACTCCAACTCGCGGAGAATTAACAACAGGGAGCATCATTTCTTCATCACATTCATGATCTTCTGCACAATCATCACAAAGCCATCCTACTCCCTCATAGATGCATTGGGTACAGACTTGTGTTGCCATTTTTCCACATTTATCACATCTGATTTCAGGTGCATCATTCCTGGATAGTATTTTAATTGACATGTCTTTTATGTTCGTCTCGAATCCTGATATAACCTTCAACCCTAGCTCAGTTGTCGATCCGAAATCATATTCATGGTGAAATACGATACCAGGTTCTAAGATGTCGCCTATTTTCTTATTCATACCTATCTCATCATACTCCTCCATTGGCGATACCGAATATCGCATACCATTAATTTCAAATGCACTTAAGTGCCCACAACACTCTAGCCAGATGTCACGTAAAAACTGATCTAGTGTTTGAAGTTTTGTGTTGGCAGGAACTGCAAGATGCATCCAATAATCTGGTTCGTAATATCCCATTACCACAATATGGAAAAATTTCCTTTTTCGATTTTGCTTATCTTCAGAACCAATATTTTTCAGGATGCATGAGTTCAAGTGCTTTGTCATCCCAGCTTTGCTAAATGATGACTTACAAAGTTCACAAGTTCCTCTTGATTGATATTTTGCCATTTATTTTTTCTCCTTGTTGGCTGAAGTTAATTTATAAGGGTTTGGTTTTTTAGGGCGGGAGTATAGGGAAACTACGGTTTTGTGTCAATGAAGAATCTAAGGCAATAGGTAGTGCTTTATTTACAGGAACTCAAATACATACAAATTGCGCCGCAAGCTGCAACATTCAGCGATTCTGCCTGTTGTCGGATAATGGGGATTTTTAATAGGTGATTAGAGACATTAAGTATCGATTCCGAAAGGCCGGATGCTTCATTCCCCAACGCAAGCAGGAGTTTACTTTGACAGCAAAGAATTGATGGATCTTCCACACCATTAAGATCTGCTGATATCAAGGAATATCCACTTTTTTTCAGTGCCTCTACAACCTCAAGATAGTGGGTGGTTTTTCTTATCCAAACAGATAATACTGTACCTGCAGTGGATTGAATGCATTTCTGGGATAGGGGATCGGCGCATTTTTTTGAAAGAATAACACCGGAAAAATTAAAGGCTACAGCAGTGCGTATCAGAGTACCAACATTTCCTGGGTCCTGAATATCTTCGAGCAATAAAATTTTCGTTCCTATATTTTCCGGCAGATGGTCGGAGAATATATTCAGGGGTAGACGGACAACAGCAATAGTTCCCTGGGGAGTCTTTGTTTGGCAGATTGAGCGGAACTGGCTATCAGTAACAAACCGAATAGAATAATTACGGTAAACAGGAGGTGGTTCTTCTATCGTTATAATTTCAATTATTTCGTCTGGATGGCTTGCAATGATCTGGTTGATGGCCCTGTCCCCTTCGGCAAGAAATGCTCCGGCTTCAAGGCGACCTTTTTTTGTGGCAAGTTTTTTATACCATTTCAAGGGCTTTAATGGCATAGTTTTTCCATCCCTATCTCGAAATATTTGATATTTAACCTGTCCAGACCTTACACTTACTTATCTCATTGTTAGGCAGCGATGTTCAGATCCATGATGTGCAGGGCCATAACGACCACCTGCTGTCCCCGATATTCAGTACGCTCAACTACGGACCAGCCAAGGCTGGCATAGAACCCTTCTCTATCTGGAGCAAATAAGTACAATGTTTCCACGCTTAATTTTACAGCTTCCTCGAGAACACGTTGTATAAGAGCGGTACCGATCCCACGGCTTCGGTGTTCTGGTGTGACATATACGCTCGCAAGCCAGGGAGAAAGATCCATTCGGGTATCCATATCGTGAGCTACAAGACTAGCAGAGCCTAAAAGAATCCCTCTGGACAGGGAGATGAAAGTCGTGGGAATTTGCTTTCTACCCAGGTGTGTCTGAAGGAAGGCAATGCGTTTTTCGACAGAGTCACCAGGGTTGAAATAACCCCATTCCTCATGATGCCAGCGTGCAATTATTGGTATAAGCGCTGGGTTGTCTGCCAAATATTCGATTCGCATAACGTATATTGATGTCTACTGCCTACCTATTTATTCTCTTTTTAATCTTTAATCATTTTTCATCGACTGCCACTTGAAGAGGATGAGTAAGTAATCTATATCGTATATAACCCAATGCTAATCCCGGATCGATTAATATTTTCTGATTTTCAGTTTGAACAAAACAGCAAAGGCTTCGTACTCCTAAAGATCCTGCCCCCAAAATTTCAATTTTCATTACCCTTGCTGCCCTAATTGCTTTGTGCTTTACAAGACGTTTTTCTCAACGCGAAACGGGTTCAGGTTATAAAACCCTCTAGCTCAGTGTGTTAAGGAGAATTGTGACTAAAACTTATGACACTAGTTTTTTATAAATTGATCTTTTAGATTTTTTGGAACGCTGTTGGCCGGACAATGGAAATATATGCATCGATTACATTCATACCTTTTCAGGGTAAATCCAAAGACAGTCCAAGAAAGAAGGTAAATAATCAACAAGAGTGGTTGGGAAAATAACCAGTAAATAGGAAATAAGATTATGATTAAAAAGCCTAAAATCATCATAAACTTATCCAAAATTGTTAAAGGAAATGGTCTGGCCTTAAAATATTTTGGAACCCCCCAAATAAAAAGGCATTTTGTGGTATACCCGTTTTGACAATAATGCGGGCAATGGGAGCAAAAAAACCTATATTCCACAATTAAAAATATAGCTAAAAATACAAGTATATATACCACAGCCCAAATAATCGATGATTTGAAAATAGCTATAAAAGCAATAATAAAAGGTATTGCAGCAAATAGATTCCAGTAAATAAAATCCAAAAACTTATACCTTGTTTTTAATTGGTTTTTAATATCCATTGTTACCTCCTTTTATCTCCTCCCTCAATTAGACTTAATTCGGGTACCTGCAATTCTGGCCGGTCTGTCTTCGCCCGTATCCAGTTGATAGCACGTAACACAGTTGGTTGCTGAACCATGCGCCGCTCCATTTTATGTTTGCCTGGAAAATTTAGCATCATTATACCAATCAGAATAGTGATGAACCCTTGACCTGGCAAGAACAACATTGCAAGACCAGCTATGATAAAAATGAGACCAAGAAGATTTTTGAGAACCAATCCTAGAATGCGAATGAATGAATACTGTCTATGGGAGCGATCTGGTTTTTGCTTTTCACGCATAAAATAATCTGCTGGGATGCGAACAATTAGGATGGGGATTATGATCAAGGTTCCCACAAATGTAGCCATTGATAATGTCCCAATCCACCAGAAGGCGATCTCATGAATGCGAACCCACTCAAGTATCATAGTGTATCCGGTCAAACAGGTAGTGTACGGTTTAATCCTAATTTACTAGATATCTATATAAGCCGAGATCTTAACATTTGTGTCAAGTTTTTTAATGCCATTAAGGTACAGAGGATAATTGGGATCGTAGAACGGTTGCTGTTGCGCAGCGACTCGACTGTCTTCGACCCTGAGCTCCATTCGGCCCTGAGCAGCTCGAGGCCGAAGGGCGCAACCCTAGAACATTAGACGAAACCAAAATTGCCTCGCCTTAAGCAATGTGATATTTACTTTGTCAACTCGCCGGTTTGAGGCCGGTTTGAGGCGGAGCTTCACTACTTTTAAAAACGGCTTAGCATTTAATCTTCAGCGCATTTGGCATAACTGTGAAAGTAAAGGCATCAGCCTCCCAGGCGTAGTTGCCATCGATTTGTAGTATCAATGGACGTTCTAACTGTACAGCTAGTTTCTGTCCGGTGCGGTATTCACCAATGCGATTACCAATAGTGAATGCGGTTGCCCCCCCGATTGCGCACTTAAAAAGCCCTGAATTTATACAAAAGATATGTAGTTTCCGGTCGTCAAACCGTGCCATTGGCACAACATTCATTCTGAAGCCATAGTAAGGCTGCTTGACTACCATCAGGCTCAATAAGTTCTTTGCCTCAAATGTTGCGTCATCTACTGTAATTGTGGCATTGGCCCGTTTATATTCTCTGAAATACGCATTGAAGGCGGCACATAAATATGTTTTGAAACCAGTAGCACCTTGAGTGAGGTATTGATTTCGGAGGCGGATGAGTGCTCCTTCGATCCCTATGGATGCCATAAACGCACGCTTTTTTTCGTCGCAGTTGATTAGGTCATATTTTTGTATCTTACCGTCTTTGATGCGCATTGCAATATCAGCCAGGCTCCCCTTGTATTTAAGGGCGTACCGTATTGCGTTACCGGTGCCTAAAGGGAGATAGGAAATTGGTGTCTGGGCCGTATCGATAGAATTGATGATGTCGGAAAAGGTTCCATCCCCCCCGGCAGTGACGAGCACATCGTAATGGGTGGCAAGCTCACGCGCACATTGACCAAAATCGTCCGCTGTTATGGCATCTAGCCCGTATATTTTAGCATTGAGAATTTTTGCGGCCTTGGCTAGTACAGCGCGCTTCTGATCAATGGTCATCTTGCCAGAGACGGGGTTTGTGATAATTGCGTAATGCATTTCAGTTCTCAGGAAAACTCAGGGAGGCTTAGACTTTTAAAAAGATATACGATCTTTTCTCTTTTCTTGATAATTTAAACAAGGTTTTCTTTGTTATTTCAGATACTATTTCACCTTTTTTCATATGGTGATCACTGAAAGATAAAATAGAATTTGGCTTTAATATTCGATGCAACTCCTTTAATACCACATCCGGATCCATTAAATCATGAAAGGTATCGTATAATAAGACTACATCTATATTACCGTCTTCCAATCCAGTTGCACAATCGGAACAAATGGTCTCTATATTTCTTATCCCTTTCTTTGAAGCAATATCTTGAACTCTCTCAATACCAAGGGGATGGATATCCAGAGCATAAACCTTTCCAGAGTTACCTACTAATTGGGCTGCGGCGATTGAATAACTTCCAGGACCACAGCCATAATCAAGTATATGAAATCCTGGCTTTATACCTATTTCGTTTAGTTTGTTTTTAGGGGGTCGCAATAAATCACGAAATTTGAAGCCAAAAGACATGAATTTGAAGTGAATATTACTGATTGGTTTATCCATTAATCCTCTCCCTAAATAATTCAATTGAAAGTTGGTTTAATACACATTTATCCAACTGTCCTCATAGCGTTCAGGCAAATTTAATATCATTGACAATCATTTTTTAATTTATCAACATTTTGATTTCCAAAATGTATTTTTTAAAAACAAATCCCAGGGCTTTAACGGCCACCGAAGAGCTGAGGAGCGTGGGAAACGCGCAAGCTTTTCCCACGTCTCCCTCCAGCGAAATGTTGGGCATTCAAGACCTTGGTTCTTTAGGAAGCTGTGCACCATGCCAGACCGCAACGATCCAGACCACATCGCCTTTAATTCTGTAAAAGAACCGGTATGGCGGTATGATTACCTCCCGATAGGGAAGGTCTGGAAACTCCGGTACGACTCTTCCGGATTTGGGAAAGTCCTCGAGCCTTCGCAAGATAGTTTCAGTTCGATCACGGAAACGGATTGCCGCTGCGGGTTTATCTCGCCGAATGAAGGTCAATGCAGACAGAAACTGGGCCCTGGCAGAAGGAGTAAAGCGGACTTTCACGATGGCTCCACGGTTAGGATTGAATCGGCCTCAGCAAGGACAGCTTCAAGATCATAACCCTCACCTATTCCTATTTCCCTCTCCCCTTTTGCTAAAAGGCG
>JAUWZC010000077.1 GCA_030615565.1 Desulfobacteraceae bacterium
AGTCCAACTGCTGCGTTACGCTTCATCTTTCGTCATTGCGGTGTACTGGTAAGTACGCCTCATTCCTCAAGATTCGCAAGCCTTGCATTTGGAACTTTTTACTTTGCCGTCCAATTTTTGACTTTTTACGAGTTCATCAAGGAAAGGGATCGAAAAATAATTCGATATCACTACTACCAAATGGATGAAAAAACTCTTGCCACGATTAGAAAATTCAAGATAGGTGATATCAATAAAATACTTGAGATTGAGGAACAGGCATTTCCAAAGACAGCTTATCCAAAAGAAACTTTTCTAAATTATGGAAATAGTTTCCCAGACACATTTACTGTTATAGAAACAGGTGACGATATAATAGGATACATAATATTTGATAGAGGGGGTCATATCCATTCCACTGCTGTTAAACGCACATACAGAATGAAGGGTTTTGGCAAGATGTTGTTCATACATGCTGCAAAATGCGCTCAGAAAAGATTATGGCTCGAAGTTAGATCAAAAAATAGTGGAGCAATAACTTTTTACAAGAGACTGGGCATGAAAATAACCGGAAAAATTCCAAACTATTACGGGAACGATGATGCCCTGATTATGGTGATGAGCCAGAAAAAATAGGGTTAAAAACACCTCTTGTCTCTCCAGTGTTTTTCATAAATAAAACAGAAATGAGATTCTTTGAACGGAAATACAGATCATCAGGGGAGCAAAAAGAACAAGGAAGGAAAATAGCTATAAACCATGGGCTTCCTAAAATCTTAAGTGAGTTGCCATCAGGTATTCATGCCTATGAAAGACGATTTACAATCAATAGGGTTGTCGGCTATAAGACGGTATATGAAAGTATCAATACCTCTAAGATTGTTCTTAAGTACAAAAAGGTTCTTGAGAAAGAGTGTCTAAAATTAGGAATTATTCCTGTTTTTAAAGGAGATTATATTAGTCTGGATTCCTTTCCTCATAGAAACATTATAAAAGAGGAAATTATAGGCGAAGTATTTCGAGATGGCGTGAAGACAATTGAAAAAAAATCATACTTTGATATCCTTGAATACATTGCTCGGAAGTAGAATAGCTTTGCCCTGATGGAATAGCAAAAATTCCACAGGGTAAAGATTTCACGGGACAAGTATATAAGGAGTCAGGAAAATTATACTAAAGATAAAATATAGAGGATGAACATATGGACATAACCAAGCTTAAGCGCATCAAGCTCCTACTTCTTGATGTTGACGGAGTCCTTACCGATGGTTGCATTATTTATGACGATAAAAGTGTGGAGACCAAGGTATTTAATGTAAAGGATGGTTTGGGTGTAAGGCTGCTTATGCAAGCAGGCGTAAAAGTTGGAATCGTTACCAGTAGAGTCTCAAAAGCCCTTTATCACCGGTGCAATAATCTTGGCATTTCCCTTATATTCGACGGGGTTCATGAAAAGATTTCTGTATTGGAACTCATCTCGGAACAAACAGATCTACTGGCTGAAGAAATTGCATTTGTTGGTGATGATCTACCTGACCTTCCACTTATGAGAAAGGTCGGGTTCTCCATTGCTGTAGCAGACGCCCATAAAACCGTCATTGAGAATGTAGATATGGTTACCTCTGCAAAAGGTGGGGCCGGAGCTGTAAGAGAAGTCTGCGAAGCGATACTTAAAGCTCAGGGATTCTGGAATAATATTTTGGAACGTTTTTTATAGTGTTTCTTTTATAGGCGTCATAAGTATTGTCTGACACGAGCGCAAAGGACTCTCTCTTCCTCAGTCCCTACCTTTGCTTCAGAAATTTTAAGTTTTTCCTTTTCGTAATTTCAAGAGTATCTGGGGTTAAGAGGAGTTGATTTGTGGAACAATTGAAACGGGGAGGTCTATGATGAAGGCATTAAGAAAATGGATTTTTTTACTTCTAATCATAGTTTCTATCCACCTCAATGGCTGTTCTTTGTTGAACAGGTATCAGAAGGAAGGAAATCTAAATCTTTCTGGATTGAAGGAGCCAGTTATTGTTTTACGTGATGATAAAGGTATGGCTTACATCTATGCTCGGAACATTTATGATGCCCTAATGGCACAGGGCTTCGTTACATCCCAGGACAGGTTGTTTCAGATGGAGCTTACCAGACTTTTTGCAACAGGAAGGATCTCGGAGCTGGCTGGAGAGAAAGGAAAGGCTATTGACATCAGGATGAGGACGATCGGCCTTTATCGTAATGCTAAAAAGCATGCAAAGATACTGGACAAAAAGACTAGGCTCTTTTTTCAGAAATATCTGGATGGGGTTAATGCTTACATAAAGACCCGCTCAGACACCCATCATCTTGAATTCAGACTTGCCGGCATTAAGCCCGGGCCATGGACAATTGCAGACTCCCTTGCCATTGCGTACTATATGGGCTGGGACTCTGCAGCTAACCTTCATACCGAGGCCATTGCGCAGATGTTGGTAGAGAAGGTAGGACTGGAGCGGGCCAGAGAGATCTTTCCCCTCAATATTAACCCCGATGACTTTCCTAAGGAAAGAAATGAGGCCCAAGACATAAATCAGGAGTTTGCACAGCTACATCTCGCAACTGATAAAAAAATCATGTCTTATGTTAAGGATGGCACTCTCCATGTAGGAAGCAACAACTGGGCTGTGGGCCCTATGTTCTCAGCAAACGGGAAGCCTGTTGTGGCAAATGATCCTCATCTTGACTCCAGGATCTTACCAGGTCCGTGGTATCCATGCGGGATCATCACCCCGGATTTCAGGGCTGTTGGGGTAAGCATACCTGGCACCCCGGTGATGGTAATAGGCAGGACCGATCATATCGCCATAGGCGTAACCAATGCCTATGGCGATGCACAAGATCTCTATGTTGAGACCGTGGATCCAAAAGACCCTGATAGATATCTAGAGGGCAAGAAGTCTCTACCGTTTGAGGTGATTGAAGAGACGCTTACCATCAAAGACAAGGATGCACCGCAGGGATACAGGGAAGAAAACTTTAATATCAGGCTCACCAAAAGAGGGCCTGTTATATCCGGGGTGCTGCCTGGACTTAAAACCAATAAGGTAATTACCGTACGATGGTCAGCTTTTGAGACCATGGAGCCTTCAATAGGGCTTAATCAGTTTCTGACTGCCAAATCTGTAAAGGATATTCGTGAAGCACTAAGCCATGTGAATTTTATCATGCTCAACTTTGTTTTTGCCGACACAGACGGGAACATCGGGTGGCAAGTGTCAAGCAAGCTCCCCATCCGCTCACGAGGAGATGGGACAATACCCTATGTGGTGAAGGACAGCCATGACAACTGGGCTGGCTGGATTCCATTTAATGACATGCCCCAGCTCTATAACCCTCAAAAAGGCTGGGTTGGCACCTGCAATCATAAAACCGTGGGAATAGATTATCCTTACTACTACTCCTCCCACTTATCACCGTCCTACCGATATCGGAGGCTCAAACAACTTCTTGGCAGCCCCGGTAATAAGTCTGTGGATGAGCACTGGCAATTCCAAAGGGACACCATGAATCTCATGGCAAAAAAGATCGCCCCTGTGATAGCAAAGGTCCTCATTACCCATGATGACACCAAACAGATGGCTCAAATCCTCTCCCAATGGGATTACATGGATGATATTGATAGAGCTGCCCCCACCATATTCCAGGCCATATACCGAAAATTTGCTCTCTTGGTTTTTCAGGACGAGTTAGGAGAAGATCTGGCAAGAACCATGCTGGATAAATGGACCTTCTGGGAGGAAAGGCTTCAGAAGATGGTTCTAAAGGGTACATCGACTTGGTTCGATAATGTCAAGACCAAAGACATCAGGGAAACTGTGGATAAACTCTTCCTACAGGCAGCCCTGGATGTGGCTGACGAGCTTGGTTCCCGCCTCGGCCGGGATCCCAAGAAATGGCTGTGGGGAAAGGTACACAAATTAGAATTCGTAAGCCCCATCAGGAGGAAAGGGTTTGGAAAGGGACTGGTGGGCGGAGGATCCCACCCTGCCCTTGGCTCTGGAGAAACCCTTTGCCGCAGTATATATGATTTTAATGACCCCTTTGGTGTCATTGTTTCTGCATCCTTGCGCATGGTAGCCGACCTGGGCGATGATGACAAGGTTCTGGCCGTTCTGCCAGGGGGTGTCTCAGGCCGTTTATTCGATCCACACACAAAGAACCAGATCAAGGCATTCATGCATGGCAACAAGGTATACTGGTGGTTTAGCGATAAAGCGATACAGGAGCATTCCAGGACTACCCTCGTCCTTAGCCCTCAATAAGCCAGATAGCTCATAACGTTTAACAGGGCTCAGGTGAAAAGCAATATAGCTTTAGTGGATTTTTTTATGCTCACCTTCACAGTGTGACTTTGAAAGGCGCAGAAAATCCCGCGCCGCATTTTCTATCTTCTTTATATCCTTATCATTTGTTTCTCTCAGATTTTACCCAGAACATCCATAACAATCGACCGAGGAGGTATTCTCGTGTTCTCAAGGGCATTAAAGACAAGATACACTATCACCTGGTAATGAATTGTGGAAAAAGCGTTCATGGTAATTTCAATCCAGATGAGGATTGAGTTTTTTTCTTCTTGAAGATCTTTGAGATACTGATAAAATGAATCTTAAAGAGAACCAGTTATGCGAAAAAGACAGCAAGTAGGCCCTTCAGAAAAACGTTGTCAGGCAATTATATAACCATGATTCGAGGAAAATTTAAATCTATCAAACCCAAGAAAGGAGCATCGAATGAGTAGGTTGATTCAAGGAAATCCTTGGGTCTGGGTAGTGGTGCTGAATCTTGGCGGAAATGAGCAGTTTTTAGGACAACAATACAAAGAAGGAGATATATCGTTCATACCAACATTTCTAGAAAAAGAGGAAGCACTAGAATGCGTCGACCATCTGACACGCGATGAGGAGAAAAAATATGAGGTCCAGGCTATTCAGTATGAAGAATTGGCTCGTGATGCAGTTGAACATGGATTTATGCTTTTTATTTTAAATGGTGCAGGTAAGGTACTTGAAAAAATTAAACCATGATAGAGCCCGGTTTTATCCAGGACAAGGTGAAAATGTCGCTAACTGTTTTACCATGGATTAAATACTGGTTTGTTATAATCATCCTGCAGCTTTTTACCCCTTTGGTGAGTTCTGCTTCTGATTATATGAGGATCGGTACATCTCATTTTGTCTTCTATTTTCATTCCCAGGATAAAAGGTTAATGAAATCCTTGATTGATGATGCTGAGGTATTGAGAAGAGAAATCGTGAAGGATCTAGGCATTGACTTTAAGGAAAAAACCAAGGTCTATCTGGCTCCCTCATTTAAAAAATACCAAGAAATCCAACCAGGAGGAGAAATCCCTTCCTGGTCTGCAGGGGTAGCTTACCCCAGCTTAAACCTGATAATCATACAATCCCCCAGGGCAACTAAGGGAAAATCTATCGATTTGAAAAAGGTCTTTAAACACGAATTCACCCACATTGCCCTGGGAAGAGCCTTTAGGGGAAGGGAAAAGGTCCCCCGGTGGTTGAATGAGGGACTGGCCATGTATGAATCCAGGGAATGGGACCTCTCCAGAGTTTCTACCATAACCCGGGCCGTCCTTACCGATTCACTTATACCCCTCTCAAAGATAACTCATTCCTTTCCCCTTGAGGCGGATAGTGCAGAGCTAGCCTACTCAGAAAGCTTTTATCTTATTTCTTTCTTGATAAGCCAATACGGCAAAGAGAGTTTCCGTAGATTTATAAAAGAATATAGTGGAGGCAAAGGACTGAAAGAAGTCCTTATGGAGGTTTACGGTATTAAGTGGGAAGAGCTCGAGGAAGAGTGGAGGAATTACCTCAAAGTAAGATTCAGCTGGCTCCCTATAGTTACCAGCACCACAACCCTATGGTTTTTGGTCACCATCGCCTTTATCCTTGCTTATATGAGAAAGAAGAAGGCAACTAGGCTGAAATTTGAGCAATGGGAGAGAGAGGATGGAAATATCAATGATACAGATCTTAAAGACAGATAGGGCTAAGACTGGCAGGTGTTAACGAGAAGCATGATTCATATCACTCGAACCATCGCAATTGACGAGAGAGACATTAAACAGGAATTCATACGCTCATCTGGTCCTGGAGGGCAAAATGTCAATAAAGTCTCTACTGCCGTTCAGCTCCGGTTCAACGTAGTCACCTCCTCCCTGCCAGATGATGTTCGCAAACGTTTAATTCATCTTGCCGGCAGAAGGATTACCGAAGATGGTGTGCTGATTATCCAAGCCCAGCGCTTCCGTACTCAGGAACGAAATCGTCAGGATTCTATCGATCGGCTTGTTAAACTAATCCGCAAGGCGTCTGAAAGGCCGAAAGTTCGCCGCAAGACAAAACCGTCTCTTGAATCGAAAAGACGCCTATTAGAAACCAAGCGTCACCGAAGCGAGGCAAAACGCATGCGACGGCCACCTTTATATTCCGAATGAAAATAGGGTCAGGACTTAACTTCAAAAAGCGGTCAGACTGCAAGGGGAGCATTAACAGTTTGTTAATATAATGGCTAATAGTCTGAGGGTATGGGGCCAGTCATAATTAAATAAGTATTTTTTAATTAAATATAAAAGGTAAAATGGCTGTCCGGATGAAGACCTGACCAGTTCTAAAACCGGTAAAAGGAGTCCAAAATGACCAAACTATTTACACCAAGTGAGATTAACAATATGAAACTTTCGAACCGTTTTGTAAGATCAGCCACCTGGGCGGCAATGGCAGCTGATGACGGAGCTAGCACTCCCCAATTGGTTGATTTGATGGTCAATCTTGCAAAAGGGGGTGTGGGCCTGATCATCACCGGTCACGCCTATGTTCGACAAGACGGTCAGGCAGGGCCATGGCAGCTCGGCATTTATAAGGATGGGCTTATCCCGGGCCTTCAGACTATTGTACATGCGGTACATGAAAGGGGCGGGAAAATCATCTTACAACTAGCACATGCCGGTTTCTACGCCAAATCTGCGCTCACAAGACAAACCCCTCTGGCCCCTTCAAAGGTTGAAGGGCTTTTAAAATCGCCTCGAAAGGAGATGAGCATTCGGGATATCAAGGAGATGGCCAACTCCTTCGGGGAGGCAGCCAGGCGTGCCAAAAGGGCTGGATTTGACGGTGTTCAAATCCATTCGGCCCATGGGTACCTTCTCAGCCAGTTTCTCTCTCCGTTCTTTAACCGTCGCACCGACGAATATGGAGGCGAAATCCAAAATCGGGCCAGGGCCCTTCTTGAAGTGCTTCAGACTGTCCGAAATGTAGTGGGGCGGAACTATCCAATTCTCGTGAAACTTAATTCCCAGGATTTCATTGAAAATGGGCTCAAACTGGAGGATTCAGTCAGGGTCGGTGCAATGCTTTCAGAGGGAGGGATAGATGGTATAGAGTTAAGCGGGGGACTCCTGACCTCCCCTAAGTTTGGTCCCAGCAGGATGGGAATTACCTCAAAAAACAGGGAGGCATATTTTCGCGATGAGGCAAGCTCCTTTAAGGAAAATATAAATGTGCCCTTGATACTCGTGGGCGGGATAAGGTCCTATCATGTAGCCGATCGGCTTGTTGACGAAGGCACGGCCGATTATATTTCTATGTGCCGCCCCTTTATCCGGGAGCCCGATTTGATCAATCGCTGGAGATCGGGTGATCTACGGAAGGCCACGTGCATCTCAGACAACAAGTGTTTTTCTCCGGCCATGGCCGGAGAAGGCATATATTGTGTGACGGAGAAAAAGGAAAAAGGTCTTTGAAGCTCTTAAGATAAATTATGAAAGAACATTTCGAATCCATTATCTACACATTAATTCAGCCAAAAAGGGAAAAAAGTATCTTTTCCATTTTCGACGCTACCCAGCAACTTGACGAAGGGCGTACTGACGATGCTGGCGCTGCTCAGGCACTTAACGCCGCTTTCCTCATCACTCTCGCAGACAGTAAGCACCCGGCATCAAAACGGGCAAAACGCTTTCTGGCTCGTATGAGAGACTCATCCGAATGGGCAGACATAGCCACATTTTACCTAAACGGAATAAACTTAGTTCATCAGGAAATCGATAACATAAGCAAGCATGACACCAATTTTTCAGACCGTCTAAAAACCCTCTCCGAGTGGATGGCGAATAAAGAAAACTTGAATAACACTGAAGAAACAGTAGATAAAATATGGTCTGTATTTTTCCCGGAAGCAAATGGCATCCTAGCAAATAAACAAGAACTCGTAAAAACCTTACGAGCAAAGCGAACTGTCACTATTACAGAACTGAATACCACCCCGATCACCGACCCCGCTCGACAGATACTCTTCACCTCAAATGTGCTCCTAACCATCCCCTCAGAATCGGAATCTCTAAATGATCTCCCCCTCAGCAACCACCTTAAAGAAAAGCTCCTCAAAACTTTCACCGAGCCCCAGCTCTTTAGCTATGACCATCCTATCCGGGTTGGGATCGATCCAGAGAAAACCGAATTCCTTTATGGCCTTCAAGGCTTGGACGTGGCCTTTGAATTTGAGCGTGATCGCGGAAATATGTCATTTAATGTAAAACCTATCTGTGTATTATCTGTCTCTGTAACCCACCGTGGTCTCCAGAAAATCGCAAAAAAGTACCTCGAAGAAGCATTCTTCCGCGCAGGGATCCTGGAGAATATCGATGTCTACGTGTTCACAGAAATAGACACACAGCAGATAATTGAGGAGATTCTCGCTCCTGCTGCCATGTATTATCTACGACGTAAGGATGCAAAAGAACTCTTCAATGTTTTCGGTGTGGACGGCGAATATGGTAGGCATTACAGCTTCCTGAAAGCTATAGCCGCATTTTGGAGCATCTTTATTCAGCCGGACATCAAAGCTACCTTTAAAATCGACCTCGACCAGGTCTTTCCACAAAAGGAACTTGTAGAACAGACGGACGGTTCTGCTTTAGAACATTTCAGAACGCCGCTTTGGGGGGCACACTGCTTGGATTCTAACGGACAACCTTTGGAACTCGGTATGATAGCCGGAGCCCTTGTCAACGAGCAAGACATCGAAAAATCCATATTCACTCCAGATGTTCCATTTCCTGACTATGCCCTTTCCCCAGATGAATATATTTTCTTTAGCGCGTTGCCGCAAGCACTTTCAACCGAGGCAGAAATGATGACACGCTATACTAAAAATAAGCTAGATGGCAAAAGAACATGTATTCAGCGTATTCACGTAACTGGAGGAACAAACGGTATCCTCATTGACAGCCTACGCCGCTATCGGCCTTTTACACCCTCTTTTATTGGCCGGGCAGAGGACCAGGCATATATCCTCTCTGTACTAGCCAATCCAGGCACAAAATTGGGGTATGCTCATAAAGACGGCCTTATTATGCGCCACGACAAGGAAGCATTTGCTCAGGAAGAAATCCGTTCTGCCTATATAAGCAAAATCGTTGGTGACTATATCCGCATACTTTACTTTTCTGCATATGCCAAGGTACTCTACAACGATGTCGCAAAGCTGAAGGATACCATCGATCCATTCACAGGCTGTTTTATATCAAAGACTCCAATAACTGTTGCGTACTTGCGCTTCGGCCTTAAGGCGGCATCGTTCTTTGCTGCTGGAGAAGAAGGGCAAGGGCTTGAGTTCATCAAAATAGGTGCTGAACGTATCATGAAAGCACTAGATTTTATACATGGTGAAAACAGTATGCTAAAACAACACTACGAAAGAGAACGCATCGGCTGGAACCTTTACTATGATACCCTTTCGGCAGTCGAAGATGCACTCAAGAATGGCGAAGACTTCGCGCAGGATTTGCGGAAAAAAGCTGAAA
>JAUWZC010000143.1 GCA_030615565.1 Desulfobacteraceae bacterium
TCTCCCTCTTCAAATGCCTGAACCTGGTATGTAGATACGTGGAGTTTCTCTTTCTTCCAGCTATCGGGGGAGAGTCCTGCCTTCAAACAGAGATGTGATAAAAACTCTTCCTTCTCAGAAAGTTGGTCCCAAACCTGGGGCAGAAATGTGGCCTCGTAAAATCCCTTTTTTATAATTACTCCATCTATTCCTGGTCTCAATTTTTTCAAGAGATCATCTGCATCTGTGTAGGAAAGTTCTTGAGGGGGTGTAAGGATGCTTATCTCAATCTCTATTCTGTCAAATTCTTCTTTCGTTAAGGGATGAAATCTGGGGTCTTTAAAAGCTGCATTGATAGCATTTTCTTTTATCCCCTCGATCAATCTCTCTCGAGGTATAATATGACCGATACATCCTCTTAAGTTACCCTCTATGGTAACAGTAACAAAGGTACCAAGTTTTTCTTGAAATTTCTGTGGTATTTCCTTCCAGTCAATTTGGGGCTCCTCTATCTTGCCTAATCTATTTTTTATAGTTTTTCTGGCCACCCCTAAAAGATATTTCCCCTCATCTTCAGATAGCCATTTTGCTGTACCCATTTTCTTATCCCCCTTCTTGTTATTAGCCGGTATTTTACCCTCTTTTTTTAGCTGCCTATCATTATTCTCACAATATAATGCCACAAAACCAACCAGGAAAAAGAATAAAATAAGAATAGCAAAAGATAGGGATCTTTTCTTAACCATTTTATCAGGCATCAAGATTTATTTTTTTGTAACATTTTAGCTCTTTGAAAACTACTCCTGGCCTTTAATCAAGGTCACGTAGTTACCCTTGGTGAGACGCATGAGCATGGAGATGTCTTTTTTTATCATGCCCTCTAATAGGGGGCCTCAGCGTGCCGCTTCAAACCGTGTGCACGAGCAACTCGTCATTGCTTTTTAGAGTCTTTGTGGGTGTGCACCTGTTTGAAGCGGCCTACCGGCTCGTCTCTGTGAGGCCTGCCCTGGCGCGACGACACAGGAGCTTGAGCCTGTTTCTGAGATATTTTCGGGCCTTAGCGCCTATAACAAATCTTTGCATGCCAGGTCTGGGCCAGGGGCATGATAAAAAAAGACATCTCCATGCTCATTCACCAGATAATTTCAAAGAGCTAAAATGTTACATTTTTTTTAATTAATTATACTGGTTTGAAAAATTAATTAGTTGAACCAATAAAACAAATAAAACCAGATATCTAATATCTTGTATCATTTTAATAAATCTGTCAAAATCATTTTTTAGCATCTTCTTGATATAGTATAATAATATAAATAAAAAAGTTGAAAGAGAAAAATTTTAACATTTACCCTGTTAAATCCCTGTTGGGGACCTCCAGAGGTGGCATTTAACAAGGTGAACCCCGTTAAATCCCCATAAGGGTCCAGCTCCTAAAAGCGGGAATTAGACAGGGAAGGAAAACACAATAATCCTAATAAACCCAACATCTTATGACTCAAATCACATACCTGATAGGTCAGACAGTTGAGGCAAGAAAAAGACTCCTAAAGGAAGAGGAGGCCATTAAGGGGTCTGCCTTTAAGAATTCCCTCTATATAGTCCCATCCCGAGGTATGGCCATGGAACTGGAAGGCCAACAACCTGGTTGGCTAAACAGGCCAGTAGATACCCTCACAGCTATCATTAGCAGGATATTTTATGATGATATCTTCTATCAATCCTTTAAGGATTTCTCCTCCATGGATGATGCTTTAAAGGAGTTAGCAATTAGGGTTATCCTGAACAAGAGATATGAAATGCACGATGGTCTAAAATATTTTTTCCCCTTATTTAACCCACCTTTAAGAAATGAAACCCTGCCTAGCATATACCAACATATCTTGGGATTTTTCTCCCTTTTGGTGAGCAACAATTTTGAAGATAGATTTGTTGATCAACTCTCTCGTAAGATAACCAGCTTGGATGATATAAGGCACGGGGCCGGAGAAGAGAAGTATGCCCTTGATACAGATCTTGCCTTACTATTTGGTGATTATGAGGAATTTAAAAGAAACAACCATCTTTACGATAACGATGATATAATAAGCAATGTGCGGTCTTTCCTGGCCATAGGTAAATCTCCAAGCCTTTTAAAAAATATTAATGCTATTATCTTTGATGGATTTATCACCATCACAAAGATTGAAGAAGAAATCCTTTTTTATCTATTCACTAAGGTAGATGAAGTTCTCTGGCTTCTTGATTTTGACCCACACATAAAAGATCCTCTTAAAACATTCAAAGAGGTATCTGGCTATGAAAGAGATGGTAAAGGCAGGGAATATGAGGCCTTTAGGATCTTTATATCCCTTGTCCCCCTCATGGAAAGAATAGATAATGCCGGATTTCTCACCCTAATTAAAAAGGCACAGGTCGAGGAATTCAAAAATCCATTTGCCAGCGGGCTTTATAGGTCAGGAATATATAATCATGATAAACAAAATAATTTAAAGATAAGATCTTTCACCACAAGGCTTGATGAGGTTAGGGAAATCGCAAGCGAAATAAAGAAGATTTCAAACCTGAGAGAAATAGATGATCTCAATGGCATAAGGGTTATCTTTCCTGATTTAGCCGAGTACGCCTCCCTTATTCATGAGATATTTCCAGAATATGGAATCCCTTTCAATATAACAAAGGGTTTACCCGTGGTTTCATTTCCTATAGCCACTTTATTTAAACTCATAATTGATATCCCCACCAATGGTTATATGAGAGATGATATCCAAAAGTTTTTTACCTCAAGCCTTATTTCCCCAATTATGAAAGGAATGGATAAGGAAGAACAACTCCAATGGCTCAAGCTTTTAGAAAATGAGGGAGCCTTTTTTGCCGATGAAAAGAAGGAAGATGTTGTATCTTTTGTCGAGTCAAGGTTTGGGGGCCAGATCAAAAGTCAGTTTGATATTTCTTATGTGGATAACGTTGCCAGACAATGTGGTATTAAAAAAGGGAAAATAGTTAATGACTGGTTGCCCCAGGCAAGAGAATACTTCTTTTTCCTGTTTAAAAACTCTCCTGAAAAAAGAAGAAGGGCGGATATTCTTTCCAATTATTATATGTTAATCCATCAATTGTTTCACTTACAGGTGAATGTTAAACCCTTTGAGAAATTATTATATATGAAAAATCCAAAGGAAATTGTTCAAGGCCTTTTTTACTTGCTTGATACATTCAGAATTCAAAAAAATATTCTTCTGCTCCTTAAAGATGAAAGAGGACTTCAACGAGAGATAATTGAGAATATCATCAAAAGAGATACACAAGCCTTTAATACATTAAAAAATCTTTCAATTCAGACAGCAAGGGAGCTGGAGAAAGCAGAATTATATATAACTTCTAGCAAAAGTACACCGCTTTTGGTACGTTTTAAAAGAGGATTCAATTCACTTCTAGCTCGCACCAGGATCAGGGAGGATTTATATAAAGGTGCCGTAGATATATCTGAATGGGTTGATATTATGGGGTGCTCTCGTGATTTTATCTTTGCTGGCGGACTTAGTGCTGATGAATTTCCTCTTAAGGAGCCAGATGGCTTCATCATACCTGAAAGCTCGAGCAGGCATCTCAGGAAGATAGATCTTACAGACCAATCACGGCATCTTTGTAGTCATATCCTTTGTAATTACACGAAGGATCTCTATCTATCTTATCCCAAGAGAATAAAGGAGAAAGATGTTCAGCCATCTCCAGTCCTTCTGGATATGCTCTCAATGGTAAAAAATGGATCTTCATATACCAAAATAGAAGAGTTAGAAAAAATGTTCCCCTGGCAATATAATCCTTACTTTACTGGCAAGGAAGAATTTTTAAATACAGTCGAGGTAGAAAAAAAGATCTACATCCCGTCAAAAGGAAGGCCCTTCACCCATGAACATATTATTTTAGGTGCGGATAGTTTGCAGAATGAATCAATAATAAAGAGTATAAATTCCTATATAGCAAGGAATTCTGTTGACGGTCTTTCCGAATACGATGGTCTTGTTTTTAATGCACAAAATTTCTCTGAATATCTCTCCAATTTAAAGGATATATTTTCTACCTCCAGGCTGGATATGATGGCAAACTGTCCTTTACGCTATCTCTTTGGGACAATCTTTTCTCTCAAGCCCATAGAAGAAGTAGAGGAGGAGCTTTCTTTACGGGACATAGGCTCTCATGTGCATGTAATGTTGAAGATGATCTTTGATGAACTGAAAAAAAATAGTGAAAATGTGGCCTTACTTGGCCTATCAAGGGCCTTTGTGCTGGCAAAGGAAATTGGAGAACACTATTTTTCTCACCTAAACTATCTGGAAGGGTTAGATTTTTTTGTGACCCAAAAAAGAGATATTATGGATGGTTTGGAAACACCATCTACCTTGACTGAGAATGGGCTGCCCAAAAGGGAGGGTCTGTTTGCCCAGATCCTCCGTTTTGAAGAACATAATCTCAATAGGGAGAATATAATAGCCCTTGAATACAGATTTGGAGATAAGGCCAACAATCCTGTAATGATAGGCAAAACCAGGATACAGGGTTATATCGACAGGGTCGATAAATTACCTGGAAAAGAAGACATTTTTCTTATCTATGACTATAAAACTGGAAGGACCCCTACACTGAGTGAAATTAAGAAAGGACTTTCCTTTCAACTTCCTGGTTATATATCAGGCCTTACTATAGAAAAAGATCCCCAAGGTGTAATGGCGAGATATTACCACCTAAAAAGAAGATCCTTCTCCCAGGGCAATCCTCTTACACCCCCTATTAGTTTTAATTATGCTCAAAAAACCGGCATTGATCTTAGTGGAATCAAACTAATAGGAGATTATGCCGATCGATTAATCAGCCTCTTAAAAAGAGGTGTCTTTCATCATTCAACCGATGAACTTATCTGTTCTTACTGTGAATTTAAATATGCTTGTTATAAAAATAAAAGGCGGATGGATTACCTTATCGATTCAGGGGCCTTCCTGGATCTATATTCCGGAAAGAAAAACCTGGAGAGATGGAAAGAGGTAGAGAATTTTAAGAAAAAATGGAAAGAGATTCAAAAAAAGATGGATGATTCATTGAAAATAAAGAAAGAGGCAAAGAGGAGAGAAAGTTTTGAGAAAGTAATGGAGTTAAAAGAATGGTTAGAAGAAAACAGACAATCTCTCCCTTTTGATGAAAGGTACATCGACCAAATAATCGAAGAGATAGAGGACTACCAGAGATCATTTTAGGCAGTTCTTTTGTTTTCAAAAAACCGGGAATAAAGAAAAGGGCATTGCTATTAAGGATAGAGTTTCGCCATGAACCTCATCCATATAGAACTTGGGCTATGTGACAGTGGAGAAGAATAATGGATAAAAAGAGGAGGAATTCAGCAATGTTAATTCCAACAATAGTAATGGGAGTACTTGCAATTGTTCTGCTTACTATGGGTTACTACAAAGGACAGGGACAACACATTAGTGGTGTGAAATCAGCCATGAGTATGACCGTTGAAATCCTGCCATTGTTGGTTTTTGTATTTATCGTGGCTGGCATGGTTCAGGTTCTTCTCCCTCATGAACTAATATCAAAATGGGTGGGTGTGGAATCTGGCATGCGAGGGATACTCATTGGTACAGTGGCTGGAGGTTTGACCCCTGGAGGACCTTATGTTAGTTTGCCTATCGTTGCCGGACTTTTACGATCCGGTGCCAGTGCTGGAACCATGGTTGCCTTTCTAACAGGATGGTCATTATGGGCAGTTTCCAGATTACCGATGGAGGTAGGAATATTAGGTTGGAAATTTACACTCATTCGTATTGCA
>JAUWZC010000176.1 GCA_030615565.1 Desulfobacteraceae bacterium
GGGGCAGTGAAAGATTCTATGTAAGTTGGTATCTTTGTACTTGTAACAAGTGTCACATCGGCTAACTTGGCGATTGGAGATAGCTCGCTATTGGTTATGGCAATAACAGAGGCTTCCCTTTTCTTGATTTTTTCTGCAATATCGAACGACTCCCGGGTGTATCGTCTAAAACTGATAACCACCAGGACATCATCTTTTCTTACTCCAAGAACCTGTTCAGGTATATCACCAATTCCTGGTTTAAGCAGTATAACTTTTTTTAAAAAAAACCTAAGAGCGAAAGATAAATAAAAGGCCAATGCATAACTGGATCTTAGGCCGAGGACATATATAGATTTGGCTAAGCATAATTTTTTAACTGCTTCTTCAAACAATTGATCAGAGATTGTGGCCCCCAATGTTCTGATATTTTCTATATCACCATTTAAAATTTCTGCAAAGATATTGCCCGGACCTTCTAAACTCTCTGCCGATTCAGCCAATCTTTTTGTAGTAGAAAAGTCTTTTAACACCCGCTGGGCAATTTCTCTTTTGAATTCTGAGAAACCAGAAAACCCAAGGTTACTTATAAATCGGGTGACCGTAGATTCGGATACATTGGATTTCTTTGCGATCTGAAAAGAGTTTAGAAGAAAGGCCTCGTTAATATTGTTATGGAGGTAGTAGGCAACTCTCTTTTGGCTTGGTGTCAATTTCGGGTAATGAGAAGTGATTTGATGCAGGATATTTTTCATTAATTATTGATGAAAATGTTTCATCTAAAATTATTTTAATGAAAGTGTTTCTCCTTTTTATAATTTTTAATTATTTTGTCAAGTATTTTTTTTAAATATTGATATTTTTAAACCGATATTTTCTCAAAAAGCTTCCTGACATCATTTAAGAGATAAGGGCTGTATAGTATAACTTTGCTAAGCGTCACTATTTCCATCCATGTTTCCTGCATTAAAACGAGCCCATTTTGGGATAGCCTTAACCTTTGGCCTCCTTCCATAAAAAATATCATCCATAATTGAAAAGAGGCGTCTTGCAATCCTGTTTCTGGTGATAAGCTCCAGTATCACCCTGTGGGGGAATGTCCTTGCGTGGCTCCATGGGCATACTCTCATGCAAATGTTGCAGTCCGTTCCAATCTTTCCCCAATAATCAAAGCAGGTTTCAGCATTCAACTTCCAGCGAAGCAACCCATTGACAATCGTCTGATCTTTTTCCAGAGGAATGGAATTAGAAGGGCAGCATACCGCGCATTTCTTACAGGTTTTGCAGAAATCCTCAACCCCTATATCCACTGGCTTGTCAGGTATGAGGGGAAGGTCTGTTGTCACTGCCCCTAGCCTCACCCTCGGACCAAGCTCTTTTGTGATCAAATACCCGATGCGACCTAGCTCTCCCAAGCCTGCATCTACTGCAAGCGGTACCATGAGTGCATCGTAACGACGCATGTGATTCGCCGTGGCGGAATACCCGAGGTTGGCGATGAAACTCGCAACCTGAGTTGCAATATAGGCCCCTTTTGCATAGTTGTTCATGCTTTCAATCATAGTGGGGGTGTGGGGTGCAGTCCCCACCATTTCAAAGGACATCTCCGTGGCAAAGACAATCACATATTCATGCTCTACTTTGATCTCTTTGCCCCAGTCTTCCCAATTCTCATGAAAAATCTCTCCCCTGTACGAATAGATCCAGAGAGGATTGATCTCAGATATCCCAACCAGATCAGCACCAAGCTTTCGTGTGTAGCCTTTGACTCTCTCGGTTACCTCTTCAGGACTATGCTCAATCTTCTTTCCCTTGAACTCAGGGTGAGTCTTGGGTTTGAAAGCGTCAGGAGTTGAAAGGTGCAAGGGGATAGATAGAGATGCCAGGGTCGCCGCTACATTTGCACCTTGATGGGGTTTATCTATGATTCCGGGATGCCCCAAAGGCCCTCCCTTCTCTCTTCTTTTGGCATCAAACCCCTCATATTCTGGGTGTTCCTTGTAAAACGCCTTATACTGTTCAGAACCAGGTTGAATGGACCGATTCCTTGCAAACATTATCTCCCTTTCATCCTGTCTTTTAACGTCTCCGGCGATAATTCCTTTTGCCCCTTTCAGGGCCTTTGGATTAGGTGCAGTCCTTCTTAAAAGGAGAAGAGCAGCTAACACGGCAGCAATATAACCTGCTATCAGGACATCAAAGCCTATCTTTGTTTCAAAAAAGCCTATCCAAATAAGGTATAGGTAAGCTATCAGGCCGATAAACATACCTAAAAACTGCAATCCTGCAAAAACCGATGCCCTCAGCTCTTTTTCCCAGATGCATGAAATAAAAAAGCTCAGGCCAATCAATGCTTGAACTATTAGGCCTAAACCCCCTATAACGAGTAATACTGTAACCATTAGCGAAGCTCCTCCTTGCTGGCCCGTATCGTCCCATCACTGGCTAACCGACGAGGCATTCCAACCCAGGCACCAAAGCCGCTCCAATCCCTATAGCCCCTTCCACAATCCCATAGATGAGGCCAAACATCCTACCTTTGTCAAGCCTTTTTTCGGAAGGTACTAGGTTTGATTGATCAACATCAAGCCCTATAGCTATATCTTTCTATGGATTTCACATTGACACAACCATACCTTTTTTCTATAGTGCCGTCAGTCAGAATTAAGTACATATGAGCCATCATTTTATCTAAAACAAGGTGGCGAGAAGGTTTTACACTACAAAAGGAGGACTTCTTAGATGTTAAACAATCCGAGTAGTTGCTGGAATCCCATTCTTGAGACCCTGCCCCAGGAGAAGCTCCAGGCCCTGCAGCTGAAGAAGTTCAGACGCATGGTAGAGTGGGCCTACAATAATTCCCCTTTTTATCGCAAGCTCTATCAGGAGGCAGGACTTGAGCCAGGGGACATAAACGTTTTTGAGGATATCCAAAAGGTACCCAAGATCGAAAAGGGAATGATGATAGAGGTTCAGCAGCGTGATCCTTTCCCTTATGGGGATATGATGACTGTTCCACTTGAGCAAGTGACTGCTTTCAGACAGACAAGCGGCACCACTGGCACACCAGTCTACCAAGCTGATACTTGGCAGGACTGGGAGTGGTGGTCAGAGTCTTGGTGTTATATCCTATATGCCCAGGGTTACAGAGATACAGACAGGGTATTTATCCCCTTTGGATACAATATCTTTGTGGCCTTTTGGGCCGGCCACTACGCAGCAGAAAAACTGGGATGCGAGGTGGTTCCAGGGGGGGTTCTAAACACCCAGGCCCGTATACTAAAGATGCAGGAACTCAAATGCAATGCCTTTATGGCCACCCCTACTTATGTCTTGGGAATGGCGGATACTGCTATAAACAAACTTGGTATTGATCCGGCCAAGGATCTTAATATTCAAAAGATTACCTGCGCTGGTGAACCAGGGGCAAGCATTCCTACCACTAAAAAGAGGATGGAGGAGGCATGGGGAGCTAAGGTTTATGACCATATCGGGGCTACTGAGATTGGAGCCTGGAGTTATGAGTGCACAGAACAGCCAGGTGGATTACATATAAATGAGGCCTTCTTTTTGGTGGAGATAGAGGATATGGAAACAGGAGAGATTATCACAGAGCCCGGCAAGGATGGTAAGATGGTCATTACTGCCCTGGACCGGATCGCTAAACCCTGCATCAGATTCGATTCAAAAGACGTGATCCGCTGGGCAGATCATCCCTGCGACTGCGGCAGAACCTTTCGCCTAATAGATGGAGGTGTGGTAGGACGCGCTGATGATATAACCAAGGTGAAGGGAGTTCTTCTGGCACCTACAGCCATTGAGGAGGTGGTCAGGAGTATTCCTGAGTTGGGGGATGAATACGAGGTAGTGGTGAGTAAAAAAGGAGATATAGACAATATCCTCTTAAAGGTGGAGATTCTTCCCGGCAAAGAGGCAGATCAGGAGTCCATCCTTTTCCGCCTGAAGGATCAGTTGCGTGTCAAGACCAACCTGGGCTACAAGATAGAGGTCCATCCCCATGAATCCTTGCCAAGATACGAGGTGAAGGCCAAGAGGTTTAAGGATTTGAGGAAAAAGGGAGGTTGATATGAATGACTGGAAGATTGAGGAGATGAGTGAGCTAATCAAACAGATGCGCCAGGTTGCTGAGGAGTTGAAAGAGAAATCCGGGAATATCCAGGCAGTGGAAAGAAACCTGGATCGCATTCTGACCAATATAAAGATGCTGGAGCTCAACATCAGCGATGTGAAAGCACTAATCTAACAGTAAGAGCCATTCGATAAATTCAACCTGCCAATTTATCCTTCTATATGAGGTGCAGAGCTGAAAGTTAGTCGATGATTGAAGGTTCAGGCTCTTTCCCATATTTAGTTTCTTTAGAGGGTTTAAAAATCTCATTGACAAGGCTTTGTCCTAAAACTATAAATTAGCCACGTAAAAAAAATGCACGCTAACTCTGGCGTTCTGTCTATTATAATTACAGATATATAAAGAGATTATAAACTTTTATCTGGGGTAGAAATGAAGAAAGGTAATATCGGCTCAGTGATGGTAGTAGGCGGAGGCATCACTGGAATGCAGGCTGCCCTTGATCTGGCTGACTCCGGCTTTTATGTATACCTAATAGAGAAAAACCCGGTCATTGGAGGGGTCATGGCCCAGTTAGACAAAACCTTCCCCACCAATGACTGCACCATGTGAATTATCTCACCCAAACTGGTCGAGGTCGGCCGGCATCTAAACATTGAGATACTAACCCTTTCAGAGATAGAGCAAATACAAGGGGAGCAAGGCAACTTCCAGGTCAGGCTCCTTCAACACTCCCGCTTTATAGACACTGACAAATGTACTGGATGTGGGGA
>JAUWZC010000237.1 GCA_030615565.1 Desulfobacteraceae bacterium
GGTAAAGAAGATGGGTTATTCTGGTGCCGATGTTGCGCGCTTTCTTGGTATAAACACTTCTGCTGTTAATCGATTAGCCGCTTCTGATGAGTTGCCAGAGGTAGAGAAATATGTTTAAATCCTTTTGGAACCAACGTCCCCCCTTCGATGATAATGTCAAGAAAAATATACGGCTGAATAGCAGTCTAAACAATAAATATTTTGAGTTATAGGTCTAAATAGGCATATTTTTCTGTTTATGGTACACTATAGCCGTAAAATAATATGTCTTTTAGGCAGTCGTCTACTTTAAAGTTAGGCACATCATTCTCAAAGTGGAGGTGAATAATCTCATGATTGGAAGAATCTGGCACGGATGGACGAAACTCGGGAACGCCGACAAATACGAGAAACTTGTCAAGGAAGAAATTTTCCCAGGGATCGCTGCCAAGAAGGTCCTTGGATACAAAGGAATCCAGCTCTTCCGTCGGCCCATCGATAATAATGAGGTGGAGTTCATCACGATCATGTGGTTTGACTCCTGGGATGCGGTGAAGCAGTTCGCTGGAGAAGATTATGAGCGCGCCTATGTGCCCCCGAAAGCACGGGAGTTACTGGCAAGATTTGATGAGCGTTCACAGCATTACGAGATCAGGGAACGCCTCGAATACTAGCTGCTCCGTGTGCTTTTCGGGATCGTGCCTAACAACCGCATCAACTCGGAAGATCTGCTGTGGCCTTATCGGGCAAGGCTTTGGGCGCGCCCCTCACCCCAATCGTTAACAAGTGCTTTTGGAAATAAAGTGAGGAGGTGACAAAAATGAAAAACTCAATGATCTTATTTGCTGTTGTTTTAGCACTATCTGCTGCGCAAATATCTTATTCGCAATCTAACTTATCTTCAGAAGATCTTAAATATATAAAAGAAATGAAAGAAAAGCATTTATGGCCTGACAAAGTGAAAGAAGAGGACGTGACACCTGAGAAGTTAATTGAAATTAAGAGAATCATTAAAGAAGTTGAAGCTTATATTAAAGCTAAGCAGGAAATGGAGACAAGAAAGCCTTTAACAGATAATGAATTGGCACAATTGGATTCTTTGTTGCGATCTAAATGGAGATCAATGAAACGTGCTTTAGCAAAAGGCGATATAGACCTTGCTGTTAGCTTTTTCACTGATTCCACAAAAGGATCCTTTAAAAAAATTTTTTCTTCTCTTTCTCCAGTAAAGTGCAAGCAACTGGCACGAGATCTTGGTGATATACAGTTAATAAGAGAGATGGGATATTCAGTAGAATATGATTTAAGAAAAAAAATAAACGGCAAAGTATATTCATTCCCGTTAATATTTGAAAAAAATTACGATGGAGAATGGAAAATCAGCCGTTTTTAAAACTTTGCATGGAACGAAAAGATAAACTGTTTCTTTTTGTTAGGGCGAAAATAAGGAGGCACTGGAAATATTCCAGTCATGATGGCTAACCAGCAAGTGGAGCTGATGGCTTGCTCCTTGGCGGTTACTAAGTTCAGGTTCTTATTAATCTCCTTTGCCGTTTTAAAGTTTTCAGCTTTTAATCGCCACAGCTCACCTGCACGTTATACGCTAGTTATCTGATAAAGGGGTCACCCATTAAAGGGCAGGTCAAGGAAAAAAACACCTCTCCTGGCAAAAAAGTTACCCTTTTTTGCTTGGCCACGACGCCCGCATCAGCACGGCCTTGTTTTAGCCTCCTTCTTCGCACCCGTTACTTCTGTCTCATTGGTTCTGGTCAAACACTGACCCGCACCAGTCACCCATCTGGATCAAGGCTTATTGTGCTTAAATTCACTTGACTTAAGCACGGCCCCTGGTCCACTCAATTGGACCCCAGAAAATCATCGGTTCCCCTCCACAAATACGGCGGGCAGGCATGCCATGTTCAATTGGATGTAATTACAAATCTTATGGTTATTAGCCAACCCCTTTATGACTCACGGCATAGGCGAGGCAGGATGAAAAAACTACTACCGCCTGATTATGTATGGGTGCGGCAGATACCAATCAAGTCTTGTGGATTTATACCAACCCCTTTCCTGGTTCACTGCTGCACCCAAACTCATTAACTAAAAAGCTTACTGGTATCATAGGGCACCTGATCTCTTATGATATAATAGGATGCCCTGGCCAGTTTGTTACTTAGTGCCTTGATAGCAACAATCCTATTAGTCTTTGCCATCTTGCGCTGGTAGAATGCCTGGGCATAGGGGCAAAACCTAATGGCAAAGTTTGCTGCCTCTACATATGCCCAGGATAGATAACGGTTCCCATTCTTTCGGTTATTTTCATCCTTTTTCTTGCCATTAGAGAGTCTCTCACTTTTTACACACCGACAATAAGAGGAGTAGTCTCCTACCTTGGGAAAGCGATTTATGTCTCCCACCTCCAACATGATAGTCAAGGCCAGAATATCTCCAATGCCTGGAATAGTAAGCAAATACTTGAACTCATCCCGTAGCTTGATGTGAGTCTTTACTGCCTTCTCTATGGTCTTAATTCTCTCCTTTAAAAAATGAATAACTGCAATATTGCTCTTTGCAGCCAAAACCAGATGGGGTTGATCAAACAATATCTCAGCATCTCCTTCATCAAGCCTCTTGATCGCACGGACTGACATCCCGGTACCAAGATTCCTGCTTATCATGCTCTGGAGGCTCAAGATATGAGCTGTCCTGTGTTTGACAAACAGCAGTCTTCTGCGTAAGAGATCCCTGACAGGACGCTCTTCTTTAGGGTAGATGTAGCCCTCTGGGAGGATGTTTAAACGAAGTATATGGGCCAGCCAGAAGGATTCCCATTTATCATCGGTGTGCTTAAGGCCCTCGTATTGTTTTATTGCTGATGGATTGGCCAAATGGAGCTTATATCCATGCTCCTTGAGTCCATCTACCAACCAGTACCAATTGAAGGTGGACTCTACCACTACACCCTCAAGGCTGTCTTTAAAGGGTTCAAGGGCTGCCAAGATAGCATCCAATCTGTTAGGTAATCTCTTTCTGTAGAGTCTTTGATCTTGCTCATTGATAATACCAGTGAAATTATTGCTTGAATGTAAATCAATTCCAGCGTATGTTTTCATTTGACACCTCCTAAATCCATTAAAGTTGTTACGCTTATGCGTACTGGTACCATAGCAATTCCTGCTATGGAAAGGGAGGTGTCTTTTCTAACTCGTCAGGCTGGACATTTAGCTTTAGCGTCCCAAAGGGAAATGTCACGCTTGACGAGTATCAACTGCACTGTATTATGACATATAGCCCTTTATATGATTATCAAGTCTCCGTTTGACTCTTATTAATTCTAGGTAAGGGTCAAACGGAGACTTGACCCCATGATTATTACATCATTAAAAAAAGTTAGATAAGAAACAACTGTGTCAGGCAGGACTGAAATTAAGATTATTAAATTGGATCAAATTTTTAAACGAACAAGATGTTAAAGGAGGGGAGTCATGCGTATAGCTGTAATGGGGACCGGGGGAACGGGTGGCTACTTTGGAGGGCTCCTGGCCCGGGCCGGTGA
>JAUWZC010000057.1 GCA_030615565.1 Desulfobacteraceae bacterium
CCGTCACCCTTGTAATCTGGAAAGGGGATGAGGAATTTTCTTCTGATGGAACAATACTTTTTGATAGCTCAATTAAAAATATACTCTCTGCCGAGGATGTTTCTGAGCTTACAAGTATGATTGTTTATCCTCTAATAGCAAAGGCCAGGTAGTTTCAGTAGGCAGTAGGCAGTGATGAATAACGAGCTATAAGCAACCAGAAACGAGTAACACTATCATGAAAATTGCTATTAGCGGAAAAGGAGGTGTGGGCAAAACAACATTTGCTGCCTTCCTGATAAAATCTTTGCAAATGAAGGGAAAATCGGTGCTGGCCATTGATGCCGACCCTGATTCAAATCTTGCCCAGGCCTTGGGTGTAAAAAATTATAAAGAGATAACACCTATCTCTGAAATGAAGTCTCTCATTGAGGAGAGGACTGAGACAAAGATTGGGACTATGGGGGCCCTATTTAAGATGAACCCTAAGGTGAGTGATCTACCAGAAAAACTCTCTATCAATGCTGATGGTGTAAAACTGATGGTTTTAGGAGGGATAAAGACAGCAGAAGGCGGTTGCATCTGTCCACAAAGCGTTCTTTTGAAGGTTCTTATCACCCATTTAATCCTTGCTCGAGGCGAGGTTGTGGTTTTGGATATGGAGGCAGGGCTTGAGCATTTAGGCAGAGGGACAGCACGGGCTGTTGATAAGATGATTGTGGTTGTTGAACCAGGAAGCAGAAGTATAGAAACCGCCCGCCATATTAAAAGACTAACCGAAGAGTTGAGAATTAAAAATATAGAAATTGTTGGGAATAAGATTAGGTCGGAAAAGGATAAAGATTTTCTACTCAAAAATATGAATGATTTTAGCTTTCTTGGTTTTCTACCCTTTAATGAGAATATTATTGAGGCAGATTTAGCTTCCAGGCCACCATATGAACTAAATCCTGAAGGCCTGAAAATTGTCTCTGAAATGATACAGGGAAATTTTGAATGAAAACTAAGTATCTACTCAAAATTTCAAGGAGTGGCATGGGTATCTTTTTTTGCTTATGCCCTTCTAATAGAGCGCCTTGCCATGTCGTTTCAAAATTGGGTAATAGCCTCTCGGCCCTGAGCTCGAGGCCGAAGGGCAAATTGGCCTTAGAATTATATACTCCGTCTATATAAACCATTTTGAAACGACAACTAAGCTGAGTTATATTTAAGGGCATAACAAAAAAAGATACCCATGCCCAAAGAAGAAGCTGCTTGAAATTTACTAGATTTTGAGCAATGACAAAACTAAGCCCTCAGAAGACTTAAAAAAAGGATTTTATAATGGAGAAACGGGTTCACAATTTTAATCCAGGCCCTGCAGCATTGCCGCTGCCGGTTTTAAAGGAAATAAAAAAGGATTTTCTTAGCTTCCGTGGCTCTGGCATGTCTATTACAGAGATCAGCCATCGCTCCGCCTTATTCGATGAGGTTCTAAATAATGCGGTTAATAGAACAAAGCGCTTGCTGGACTTAGACGATAGTTACCATGTCCTCTTTATTCAAGGAGGAGCAAGCATGCAGTTCTGTATGATTCCCATGAACCTTGCCCTACCTGATAGACCTGTGAACTATATAAATACCGGCACCTGGTCAACAAAGGCCATTAAAGAGGCCCAGATTCAGGGAAAAGATGTTAGGGTTATTGCCACATCAGAGGAGAAAGATTTTTCTTATCTCCCTTATGATTACACAGTAGACAAACAGGCATCGTATCTCCACTTTACCTCAAACAACACCATAAAGGGAACCCAGTGGCAACAATTTCCCGATAGAGAGGGCGTACCACTGATCTCAGATATGTCCTCTGATTTCATGAGCCGCCCCTTTGATGTAAAACCATTTGGACTTATTTATGCAGGTGCTCAGAAAAATTTAGGCCCCTCAGGAATAGCCATGGTTATAATCAGGGAGGATATGCTAGAAAGGGTTCCTGATAACATGCCAACCATGCTAAAGTACACAACCTTCAAAGATAACAGATCTCTCTTTAATACACCTCCCACATTTGCCATTTATGTTATAGATTTAGTGCTTAAGTGGCTGGAGGAAACAATAGGGGGATTGAAAAAAATGGAAAGTATTAATAGAGAAAAAGCTTCCTTGATATATGAGGTAATAGACAATAGTAAGATTTATCAGGGAATAGCAGAGGTCAAAAGTCGTTCCATGATGAACCTTACATTCCGTTTGAGGGATGAAGAATTAGAGGGAAGGTTTCTTGCTGAGGCCACAGAAAATGGACTCATTGGCCTTAAAGGGCACCGGTCTGTAGGTGGTTGTCGGGCCTCTCTATACAATGCTATTACAATGGAGAGTGTAAAAAGTCTTATTGAATTTATGAGGGAATTTGAAGAAAAATTATAACTGCTCACCGCAGAGACGCAGAGGACGCAGAGATAAATGATTTTCCCTTTGCCGTTGAGAGGACGGCAAAGGGAAACAGTTCAGTCCCGCTGAAGACGGGACGATAACAGGTTTAAGTGCTGTTGCTCTGGCGAGTTGGTCGTGATGAAAGGTTGATGTTGCAAGACTTTTTAGCCTCGCAGAGCTGGGTCTTTTTACTTTCCGCCCTCTCAGCGGAAAGTAAAAAATAACTAAAACTCAGCGATCTCTGCGTCTCTGCGGTGAACACCTATGAAAAATATATCTAAGAAGATGATAAGAAGAAAAAAAATAGCAGGGCTTCTAGAGTCAAACGAATTTGGATCAGAAGTAACTATTATGGGATGGGTAAAGACTAAGAGAGACACAAAAGGAGGATTTTCCTTTCTTGAGATAAATGATGGCTCTACCATAAAAAACATCCAGGTATTAGCTGAAAATAAAATGGCTAATTACACCGAGGAGATCCTAAGATTGACAACTGGCTGCTCAGTTATTGTTAAAGGTGTCTTGGTAGAATCACCAGGCAAGGGACAAAAAGTGGAAGTTAAAGCCACAGAGATAAATATAGGTGGCTGGGCTGATCCTGATTCATATCCATTACAAAAAAAGAGGCACTCTTTCGAATACCTTAGAACAATAGCACACCTCAGAGCAAGGACAAATACCTTCGGGGCAGTGGCTAGAATCAGGAATGCTATGAGCTATGCCATCCATACCTTTTTTCAGGACAGGGACTTCATATATCTTCATTCCCCGATCATTACAGGCAGCAATTGTGAGGGTGCTGGCGATATGTTTAAGGTAACCACCCTTGATCTCCAAAGAGTTAAAAATAAGGGTGGAGCGGTCGATTTTACAGAAGATTTTTTTGGTAAATCAGCCAGCTTGACGGTCAGCGGGCAGTTAGAAGCAGAGGTATACGCCCTTGCCTTGGGTAATGTTTATACCTTTGGCCCAACTTTTAGGGCAGAAAATTCCAACACCTATAGACACTTAGCTGAGTTCTGGATGGTTGAGCCTGAGATGGCTTTCTGCGACCTCAAGGAAAGCATAGACCTTGGCGAGGAACTCATAAAAAGCACCCTTGCCTATATCTTAAAAAACTGTAAGGATGATATGGATTTCTTTAATCGTTTTGTTGATAAAGACCTTATATCTACAATTGATAATATCATTAACAAACACTTTGAGCGCCTTACTTATACAGAAGCAATAGGGATACTATCTAAGTCTAGAGAACGGTTTGAATTTCCTCCTACGTGGGGAAAAGACATCCAGTCAGAACACGAGCGGTATCTGTGTGAGCATTTCAAAAAGCCTGTGGCGGTGACTGATTATCCAAAAGAGATAAAGCCCTTTTACATGAAGGTAAATAAAGATAGCAGGACAGTAAAGGCCATGGATATTCTACTGCCAGGGATTGGTGAAATTATTGGAGGCAGTCAGAGGGAAGATGTTTATGAAACCCTGCTCAACAGGATAAAAGAGATGGACCTGGACCCTGCTGATTACTGGTGGTACCTGGATCTCAGAAAGTATGGTACAGTTATCCATTCTGGTTTTGGTCTTGGCTTTGAGCGCCTCATGCAGTTTGTAACCGGTCTTGCCAATATCAGGGATGTAATCCCCTTTCCCAGAACACCAAAAAATCTCGAGTTTTAGCTAATGCCCGTTATGGACCTACCCTTTCAACCACCAAAAATCTACACAGTTAGCGCCCTGACCGCAGAGATAAAATCCATCCTTGAAGAAGAATTTGACTTTATCTGGGTAGAAGGGGAAATTTCGAACTTTGCTCATCCTTCCTCTGGACACTATTACATGAGCCTGAAGGATGAGAATGCCCAGATCAGGGCAGTTATGTTCAAGCCACAGGCACATTATCTTAAATTTATCCCAGAAAATGGGATGAAGGTAATTGTTAGAGGCAGAATAGGTTTATATGAACCCAGGGGAGAATATCAGATTATTCTTGACTACATAGAGCCTCTGGGCGTGGGTGCGCTTGCCGCTGCATTTGAACAGGTTAAAAAGAAACTATCCCTTGAAGGAGTGTTTGATGAGGAGAAAAAAAGGCCTATCCCCTTTTTGTCAAAAAGGATTGCTGTAATCACATCTCCATCAGGAGCAGCTGTGAGAGATTTCTTAAGGATTTCCTATCGAAGAACGCCTAACTTGGATGTTACAATAGTCCCGGTCAGGGTCCAGGGTGATGAGGCAGCAGCTGATATTGTAGAAGCCCTCGACATAGTAAATAGAGAGTTGGATGTTGATGTTATTGTCTTGACAAGAGGCGGCGGTTCATTGGAAGACCTATGGCCCTTTAATCAGGAAGAAATAGCATATGCAATAAGGCGCTCAACAATTCCTGTTGTCTCAGCAGTTGGTCACGAAGTAGATCTGACCATCTCTGACCTGGCAGCAGATCTCAGGGCACCTACACCATCAGGCGCAGCTGAGCTGGTTGTAAAAGAGAAAGAAAACCTCGAGAAAAATATTAAAAGCCTCTCATCCAGGCTTGAAATGGTCCTACATAGCATTATTGAAAGAATCAGGGATAGAGTAAAGTATCTGTCCTCTCGGATAAGGGATCCGAGACGCAATCTTGCTGATATCTGGCTCAGGCTCGACGAAATATACAACCGCTTACTCAAAATAGGAAAAATCTGCATTAATGATAATCTAAAATACCTTAAGGCGGTCAATGAAACACTCGTATTGAATAGTCCTTCACATAATATAACTATGCTATCTCAGGAATTGGCCTTTCATAACCGCTCACTCACACAGGCCTTAAAAGGCTATTTAGATAAAAAAAGGGGGAGCATTCATTCCATTAAGGATAGGTTAGATTCATTAAACCCTTTATCTATCTTACAAAGAGGTTATAGTATCACCAGAAAACTGCCTGAAATGAATATCGTTAAGGATTCTATGCAAGTAAAAACTGGTGATGAAATCAACATTCTCCTTGCCAGAGGCACTATCAAAGGCCTTGTAAAAAAGACTGAGAAGGGCGAGTGAATGGAAAAAAGATGTTATTTACTTTTGGCAGTTTTATTTTTCTTCTTCCTATCACCTGTAGAAACACGCCCTTCATCTGGCCTCGATATTAACCTAACACCATCCACAATCGGGCAGGGTGAAGTAGCCCTTTTATCTATCCAGAAATTGGGAGAGGCTAAGCCCAAGGTAATCTGGATGGGGGAAAAGATTACCCTTCTCTCTGATAACAAAAATGAGATTTGGACAGGCTTTATCGGAGTAGATTTGACTACAAAGCCAGGAAGGTATAAACTTAAAATTAATCTTACTAACAACAATAATCCACATTCAATAACGGTAAGTGTACTTTCAAGAGATTATGGTATCAGACGTTTGACTCTCCCAAAAGAAATGGTTGAACTCGATACCAATACCCTAAAAAGGGTACTGGAGGAATCCAGGAGGATGAAAGAGCTTTTTATAAGCTCTGATGAATATCCACTATGGATGGGAAGGTGGATAAGTCCAGTACAAGGTACGGTTGTAAGCCCCTTTGGATGCAGGTGCATAATTAATGACATGGAAAGGTCCCCACATTCAGGTATTGATCTTAAGGCAGCGGAAGGTGCCCCGGTCAAGGCCACTAATAGGGGAATAGTAGCCCTGGTGGAAAATCATTTTTTTAGTGGTCTGGGTATAGTTATTGATCATGGGGGAGGCATTCAAAGTATGTACTTTCATCTAAGTAAGGATTTTGTTAAGGTGGGTCAGTTAGTGGAAAAAGACACTATTATTGGGCTCGCTGGTTCCTCGGGAAGGGTAACTGGACCCCATCTCCACTTTGGTATAAGACTAAACGGGGGACGGATTGATCCTATAAAACTAATCGAGATAAGTGGGGTATTAGAAAGATAATGAAAGAAAAAAAATTTGAAGATGCGATGACAGAACTGGAGGATATTGTAAAACGGCTAGAGAGCGGTGATCTACCCCTGGAAGAATCACTCAAAATCTTTGAGAAGGGGGTTGCTTTATCACGATATTGTTTTAACAAATTAGAAGAAGCAGAAAAAAGAGTTTCTATCCTGATTAAAGATGAAGGCGGCATTAAAAAAGAGCCATTTGAGTATGAGGCAACTGAAGGTGTCAAAAAAGATTGAACAATACCTTGATAAAAGAAAAACTCTGGTAGACAAGGCACTAAAACGATTCATGCCCCAGCCATCCGGGCTGGCAGGTATTGTTATCAGAGCAATGGATTATAGTCTCTTTGCTGGAGGAAAGAGAATGAGGCCGATTCTCTGTATAGCCGGTGCAGAGGCAGTTGCAGAATCTGCCGATGATGTCTTGCCTGTTGCCTGCGCAATTGAACTCATTCATACCTATTCTTTGATTCACGACGATCTTCCGGTAATGGATAATGATGACCTCCGTAGAGGTAAACCCACAAACCATAAAGTGTTTGGGGAGGCTGTAGCACTTCTGGCCGGAGATGGTCTGCTAACCATGGCATTCAACCTGATGGCAGGCTATGGAGCAGAAAAAAAGGTTGCGAAAAAAGCGCTGTTGAGGGTAATAGATTTGATTGCCTCAGCCGCTGGCTACAAAGGTATGGTAGGCGGACAGGTTGTTGATATCACCTACGAAGGCAAAGAGCCAGATCCTGTTGTAGTGGAATACATCCACAGACACAAAACTGGGGCCCTAATAGCTGCCTCAGTTACAGCAGGAACCATTCTGGCAGGAGGTAATGAGGACGAGGTAAAATCCATTAACAGATATGGGCAACAGATAGGACTGGCCTTTCAGATTGCCGATGATATCTTAAATATAGAAGGCGATAGGGGGGTTTTGGGCAAGGGCATAGGTAGTGATAAGGAGAGGGGAAAGATTACATATCCGTCTGTCTTTGGAATTGCTGAGTCAAAAAATATTCAAAAGCAATTAATTGACCATGCAATAGAGTCTCTCGAAAGATTCGATAACAGGGCAGATACACTAAGAGACCTGGCACGATATGTAATTAAAAGGAAGGCATAGATAAGGAGAGTAAGCAGTAGGCAATAAGGATTGCGAATTTTGAATTAAGGAATTTAGGAATCTTTTACAGCCAATGGTCAACAGACAATGGACAACTAAAAAAACATGAAACAGGTAAATAAAAACACCAAATCAACAAGGTCTTTCCTTGATCACATAAATAGTCCGGCCGATTTGAACGGCTTAAAAGTAGCCGATTTAGAGATACTGGCCAGCGAGATAAGGAAACTTATTATAGAAACAGTTTCACGAAATGGCGGGCATTTAGCCCCAAGTCTCGGTGTAGTGGAGTTATCTATTGCACTACACTATGTTTTTGATGCACCAAGAGATAAAATTATCTGGGATGTTGGTCACCAGGCATATGCCCATAAAATTATTACCGGCCGAAGGGAAAGATTCCATACCTTAAGAAAACACAAAGGGATAAGTGGATTTCCCAAAAGAGAAGAAAGCCCTTACGATTCCTTCAATACTGGACATTCAGGAACATCTATATCTGCCGGTCTGGGTATCACAACAGCCAAATCTATAAAGGGAGAAAAAAATAAGGTCATTGCAGTTATTGGCGATGGATCCATGACCGCTGGTATGGCCTTTGAGGCCCTTAATCAGGCAGGCCATACAGATAGAGATCTGATTGTTGTCCTGAATGATAATGAGATGTCAATAGCTAAAAACGTCGGAGCACTGTCCTCCTATTTCAGCCGAAAAATATCAGAACCCCGGTTCGTTAATCTAAAAAAGAGTCTGGAGAATTTTTTCCGCTCCATACCAGGTGTTGGCGAAAATATATTTTCCCTATTAAAAAAGAGTGAAGATTCCCTGATTGGCCTCCTTACACCAGGCATGCTCTTTGAGGCCCTGAAATTCAGATATATAGGCCCAATAAAGGGACATGATCTAAATCTTCTTATTAAGACATTAAAGGATGTGGCCCGGTTAGACGGCCCGGTTCTTATGCATGTTTTGACCACCAAGGGAAAGGGCTATGCACCCGCCGAGAAAAATCCTACCCATTTTCATGGTATTGGCTCCTTTGACATAGCTAATCCTTTAACCAATGAAAAATCAGCTAATGATCCGCCATCTTATACAGAGGTATTTGGCAGAACCATGGTTGAACTTGGGGACAAAGAGAAGAGATTATTTGCCATTACTGCAGCCATGCCCGAAGGGACAGGGCTCACCGAGTTTGCCAGGATATATCCAGATCGCTTTATAGATGTGGGTATTGCTGAGCAGCATGCTGTAACCTTTGCTGCAGGCCTGGCTACAGAGGGCTTTAAACCAGTGGTTGCAATCTACTCTACCTTTCTCCAACGTTCCCTTGACCAGATAATCCATGATGTCTGTCTTCCTAATCTACCTGTCATCTTTGCCCTCGACAGGGGTGGAATAGTAGGTGAGGATGGACCAACACACCATGGTACCTTTGATCTCTCTTACCTCAGGATCATTCCAAACATGACTATCATGGCCCCAAAGGATGAAAATGAATTGAGACATATGCTATTCACCGCACTTAATGCCCATAGCCCGGTTGCCATTCGTTATCCTAGAGGGAAAGGTGTTGGTGTTCCAATGGACAAAGAATACCAGAAAATCCCCATAGGCGAGTCAGAGATCTTAACTGATGGAAAAGATCTTCTCATCTTAGCCGTTGGAAATAGAGTTCACCCTTCCCTTGAGGCTGCTATGGATCTAAAAAAGGATGGGTATTCAGTCAGTGTTATTAATTGCCGATTTGTAAAACCATTGGATCCTCGGCTACCTGAGATGGCTGCAAAAACTGGAAGAGTTCTAATAGTAGAAGAAAATATACTCCGGGGTGGATTTGGAAGTGCTATTCTGGAGTCCTTTGCTGACCAGGGATTGTCGAACATAATAACAAAACGGCTTGGAATTCCGGATATATTTATAGAACATGGCCCCCAGGACCTTTTACGAGAACAATACGGGATCGACAAAAAAAAGATCATAGAAGAGGCCAGAAAGCTCTGTGAGACCTCTAAGTAACTTAGACCGCCAATGAATTTTGCGGGCAATCCTAAAAAGGCCTTTTGTCTCTCACAGGGTTACTCACCGCAAAGACACAGTCCTGCGTGGAGATAAAACGTACGTATAATCTGTCTATATGTCAGAGTCAATCCAAGCCGGGCTAGTGATAATAGGTGATTATTGCAGCGAAGCTGCTGCGCGCTTTGCCTTTGTCCCGACAGTGGCGGGACAAAGGCAAAATCAGTCATCTCTGCGTACTCTGCGCCTCTAGCGAAGCGGGCGAGAAAAAACTTGTGGGCTACGCAAAGGCCATATGTAGTTACCATGGTCCAGCTAAAGAAAAGACTTGATCAGCTATTGGTTGAAAAAGCATTAATGGTGAGTCTTCAAAGGGCAAGGGGGATAATAATGGCCGGTATGGTCAGGGTTGATGGAAAAATGATAGATAAACCAGGCCATCTTGTAAATCCCTCAGCCTCGATTGACCTTGTTGGTCCTGATCATCCCTATGTGAGTAGAGGTGGAATAAAACTCGAGGCAGCCTTAAGAGAGTTCGCCATAGATGTGAAGGGACTTACCATTCTGGATGTGGGGGCATCAACCGGAGGATTTACCGATTGCTTGCTTCAATATGGTGCAAAAAAGGTAATTACTGTTGATGTAGGATATGGACAGCTGGCATGGTCACTAAGAAAGGATCCACGAGTTTTGGTGTTAGAAAGGACCAATATCAGGCAGCTATCAAAATCAGAAATAGGAGAACATGTTGATGGGGCAGTGATCGATACATCATTTATCTCATTAAGGACAGTTATCCCTGCCACATTAAGACATTTAGAAAAAGACAGTTTCATCCTTGCCCTTATCAAGCCACAATTTGAGGCAGGGAAAGGTATGGTGGGAAAGGGTGGAGTTGTTCGAGATAAGGACTTGCAAAAAGGTATTGTGAATGATCTTGTCGCCTTTTTTAAAGAATTAGGTCTGGCTGTCCACGGGACATTTGAATCACCCATCAGAGGGGCCAAGGGAAACAGGGAGTTTTTTATATATCTTAAATATCTCCAAGCTTAAGTGAATGCCGACGTGGATCTGTTCCAAAGCGCTCCATTCAGATATCAAGGTCATCAAGAGGGCTGATCACGCCTTCGCCGCCTTATCATGCATCCTCAGCCTCAGGCACTCGATGATGTGCAACCCGGAACCGTACAATAGTTTGACAACAAGCTGATGAATTCCGGTCATCGCGCCAATGATCCGTGCTACCTCTTCCCTGGCCATAACCACGGGGATATTGATCTTCCTGGATGCCCGAACCGCATTAATTTCTTTGTCTAATGGTTGTTTCAACACATGTTTATATAAGAAAACCAGCGCATTCATGGCCTGATTCTGCGTGGATGGCGACATGCCCTTGTCAACAGCCAGATGCGTTAGGAACGCTTCTATTTTAGCTTCGCCATCTATTAAATCTTGCCGGCCGGTCATCCCGTGATATCGTACATATCTCTTGATCCAGTCACAGTATGCTCGCTCCGTATGAATTGAGTAGTGCCGTAACCTCATGATTTTCCTTGTTTCTTCAAGCAATTTACGGCTTCTAGGTGTTGACATCTGTTTATGCCCCCTGTTATTATATGCTATCAAGTTATTGACTCAAGTTTCGCACCCCTAAATGTAATTTAGAGAGGTGAGAAATCGTTATTTTATGTATTTTTTAATAGTAATGGACTCCATTTTGTGGTATATTAACTTATTGATAATACACAATAAACCATCAAAAGGAGTCCTTCAA
>JAUWZC010000309.1 GCA_030615565.1 Desulfobacteraceae bacterium
CACAGCATAGTTCGCTATTATTTGCATTGTAGTTAGGTGATCAATAATCTCTCTGTTTATATTGTTGGTGATCATAGGTATAAGCCCCTGAGCACCAGTTGACATCTTTATTATTTCATCTTGGGTTAAATCTCGATCAAAAGGGGAAACTTCCACATCGAAGATCTCTTTAAGCTTTTCTACCCCTGCCTCAGGTATTTTTCTTGTAATAAAAATTTTTTTTCTATCCATATGTTTATCTTAACCTAATAAGCTTCTCAGTCTCAGATCATAACTTTAGCACACTTTAGACACTTTAAGTCACTTCAAACTCATTTTGGCATATGGCAATATATTTTCTACCAGTAAATGACAAATTTTATAATTAAGATATTAACTATGAAAGGGGAAATATAAAGCAGTAATAGCCCTAATCAGTATCATCAAAAACCTTTCCAGGGTCTGTGCGCAGTCTCTCTAATTTTGTCTCGAAACCAGATCCTAGATCAAAACCCATTTGCTGCGTCCTCTTTTTGGCGTGAAGCCCAATGTTCCTTGTGTCTTTATAAAAGGCATCATCTTTTGGGGAATTTGGGTCATATGCAGACAGTCGATCTTGCTCTGAAACATGGTAGGCAACTCTTGAGACCAATTTTTTTAAATCGGTCTCTTTACATCCTGGACACCTTAGATTCTCCTCATCTTCTTTTTTTAACACCAAATACTGAAATTCTCTACCACATAACTGGCATCGGTATTCATAGAGTGGCAACTCTTACCTCCTGTCAATAGAATGTGATTGCTATAGTTTCTGAAAAAAATATTTCATTTAAGGTCTTTTCAATAAAATATTTTCTGCTATAGTATACAGTAATCTTAGACTATTATCATCTTAAAAATTTGAGGTAAGAAGATATGCAGCTAAGTGAGGAGTTATATGCTTTCCCGTGGAGGTCTTTAACAGAAAATAACTGTAACAGCTTTCTCATTGATGGCCCCTTCAAAATCCTCATTGATCCTGGCCATCAACATCTCTTTACTGAATTACGGAACTCATTGGACTCTATCAATATCAGAATCGAAGACATTGACCTAATAATTGCTACCCATATGCATCCTGATCATATAGAAGCAGTACAATTTTTTTCATCCTTATCAACTATGGTAACTATACATGAAACGGAATACCGCTATTTTCAGGAAAAGGCTGCATCCTTTTATGATTTTAATGTTGAGCCTGATTTTTTTCTTACAGAAGGAACCTTAAAAGCAGGAAACATAGAGCTCGAGGTTATCCACACCCCAGGTCACTCACCTGGCTCGATTTGTCTATACTGGCCTTCCCATAAGGCCCTCTTTGCAGGCGATGTTATCTTTGAACAGGGAGTGGGGCGCACAGATTTGCCTGGTGGGAATGGAGAACAGCTAAAAAAGAGTATCGGTCGTTTATCCTCTCTCAATCTTGAACTCTTACTCCCAGGGCATGGTGACATCATCAGAGGACGAGAAAATATAGATAGAAATTTCTCCCTTGTTGAAAATATCTATTTCGGGCTATTGTAAGAGATTGTTAGTCATTCTCTATTGTCTTGAGCCGTTCCTGGTATCTTTTTCGCAAGCTTTTGAGGAACTGATCCCACTCAAGAATATTGTTCAGATTGGCTACAACAGCTGGACCAGACACACCCCTCTCTTGCAAAGCCAGGAAAACTTTCTCTGTAAAGGCTTTTTTGGTGTTTTCTTTCTCTGACTGGTATTCTTTCTGCAGATTTGTCATGAGGTTTATATCATAAGCTGCAACTTCACTGAGAGCAGACAAGATTAATGAGTTGTCGCTGTCCAGGTCGAAATGGGCTAAAAGATGTTTTTTAAGGAAATTATATGCAAGCTCACGATCATTGCTGGCGATTTTTGCCATCTCATCCTTGAGATGGCTCATAGGAAGAAAGTTATCCAAATACCTGTTACAGAGACCCTGCACTCTTTTAGCAAGTTTCTCCCGTGCAAGGCTCAGTTTTTCCTCATTACTCAGGGTGAGGTTTCTTGTTTTTTCAAGAACAAGGTCGAGAGTGCTTTTTATTTCTCCCAAAATGGTACCTCGTGCCTGTTTATAGCTCGGGGCTCTTTAGATTTATAGAAACATCTCAAAAGCATTTATTTCCTTGTTGAAGACCACGTCCTTTGGGCATGGTCATGTGGGGTGGCTATGCCAAAGCAATAATGCCAAATGCTGAAATTCGAAATCCGAATACCCGCCTGCCATGCAGTGTCCCTGATTCTAAGGAAGTAATTGCTGGC
>JAUWZC010000040.1 GCA_030615565.1 Desulfobacteraceae bacterium
AAGAGAAGATTTTCGCTCTGCATTAGCAGGAAATAGATATTTTGATAGCGTAACAGGACCAATGGTTTTTGATAATGAAAGAAGGGTAAAAAGAGATCCTCTTCTTTTGACCATTAGTGGCAGGCATTTTCTTCCTATGCCATAACATATTCTTCGTAAGGAGGGAAGACTGTAAATCTAACATTCACCTCATTCTAGGCCACATGAGAGTGATCGAAGTTACGCATTTGGATTGAAGGTTTCAAAACGTAATCGTAACTTTATCGAGGATGGTCTGAGGCATTGATTAATAGCAGAATACAAAAGCGAAGTTATAGACAGTACCTATACAATATATGGGATTTCCAAAAAAAGCAGGACCTCGATGGACCCGCTTCACCACTTAAAAGGGTTATTCGCAAAACCACCTTACATTTTAATCTTAATTCCGGTAATGTCTTTCTCTAGATCAAATTTAATCTCCCCCCAAGGTGGAATACGATGGATAGTTTCCTTATAACTACCCCAGGGTTCATTAAAATCGTAACCTTTTCTGTCCACTTCTCCATTCATATTGACATCCCAATACGTAAAAACGCAATAGGTTCCTTTCGGTATGTTATCAAACGTAAACGATACTTTTCCTGCTTTTTTCAGATCGGTATTCATTTGTATAACTTTGCATGGTGATTGTGATAGTTCATGCCCTGGGATAATGAAAACTCGAAATTCTTCCATAGTAAGGAGACATATATATATATCTCCATCATAATCATATTGAATAGTCACTTCTCCTGATACGGTGAATTTTTCTTCTGCATAAGCAAAAGCCGAGGCCAACAAAAAAGATGCTAAAAAAAGCATTGCCTTTTTAAACATGATACACCTCCTTTTTTTGAAAAAATTCAAGCTTGTTGATTTTCTTAATCAGAAGAGAAGATACGTAAGACTCCCAACAGAACAACCAACGTCCCGTCAGGAGATAGGCTGGCACATTTTGAGGTTTTTCTCCATGAGGGAACCTCTCAAGTGAGGTTAAATTCATTTAAAGGAGAATCCATTTACAAGAAAAGAACAGAACGCTTCTCAAGTCAAGAAAAATAGACGTTTTGACTTCTCTTAGAATGAAAGATTTCGGTCTGACAAAAGGTAAACCCCATTCTCCACATCTTGTGGTGGATTGAAGTACCCTTTGGGTTATGACTACGTGCCATAGTATTTATCTGGACGTCGCCTAATTTTATTGAAGATTACAGAACGAAACATGAAATATCAAGTACTTAAAGGTTTGATACAGAAACCTTCTTCTATGGATTAATCTTCTTTTGGTCTACCTTTTAAAATAATTGTGATATCATGATAGTGTATGGAAGCGATACTTGGCTGCAATAATGGCAAGATATCACGGATTTGATCAAGACATACTTAATAATGTGCCTCTCCTGATACTTATTTACTTATGCCCCATTCACAAAACGAAACTTCCCTTCAGATGAGTTTTAAGCAATTTCTGCACGAACATCCCGGTTTCATATTGATGTTCATTACAATTCAGGAAGATGGAAAGAGCTTATCATTAGGTTTGTGCGGAAATGTTTCTTAAAGGGTCTGGCCGGCCAAAGAGTTATATTTTAGATTCCGGTTCTTGAAAGAAGTCGCCGTAGCTATTAAGACGGAGTGGGCTTACTTTCGATAGCCAGTTCGTTTTCCTTGTAGCCAAAAAGCAAGAGGATTTCCTTGCAAAGGACCAGCATATCTTTTACTGCTAAATGGAGATCCAGATAGATCTTTGTTCCGGCTATTTTTTCAGACTCTAAAAATTCATAGGGATTTTGACTAAAACAGGCCCTGCCTTCTAAAGAGATATATAATATACTCTCAAATTCATCTCTGTGCTTATCATATATGATCTCACAGATCTTCAATACCATGGCCTTCCATGAATGCACATCGTGTTTTTCCCCTTTAAAAGAAAAGGATTTAATCGACTTCCCTTTAAAATCTTTTTTCCTAATCTTTTTGATCTTATCCAATATGGGAGGAGGCTGAACTTTTAATACGTTCGCTTTTGTTTTGATTTCAGATAACACGAATTCTTTGACGGTTTCTGGGTCAGGCTCATATCCGCATAGATCTTTTGTCGCTTTTGAGATAATATCGGCGAGCCATTTCTCGGGTTCGTTGATGATTTTTTGCCACGCCTTTGGCAGATACTCATTTACAAGCATTGCCTTTTTCCTATTGAAATAGAGACTTTCTGCGGTTTTCAGTGCATTTCCCGAAATGACATTCTTCCTTAATAGGAAATCTGAAAAACCTTGGGCGATATTGTCCGCCTTTTCTTTATGAATCTCTATGGCATGAAATTGCTTCTCCTCTGGGCTTCCATCCACCAGTGGCAGGAAAAAGTTCCAGATAAGGCCGTTGGTTAATATGGCTATTTTGATATCCCCTTGAGCGGCCAACTGGAAAAGCTGCTCCTGAAGCTTTTGGGGGTTCGCCAGGTCTTTTTTTACATTAAGAAATATCTTATTGGTCTTGCCAGATTTCAATAAAAAATCGATTTTTCCGGTACCAACACGGTGGTCCGGTTCGATTTCGTCGATATTGAAGGGGTCCCATCCCAGCAACGACAAAATTTTTAGAACAATACTCTGCTTTATGGCAGCTTCCTCAAGGGAGCCTAACCGATTATCGGATTGGATTTTTTTAATAAATTCGATTAAGTCCTGCATGTTATCTCCATCTATTTAAATTATTTTTTAAGAATCATTTTCACCGTCGTCCTTAACGTTCGGCCGAAGTCTTTCACATACATTATATCTGATTTTATTCAAACACCACAAACACAATACTGAAAAATTTAGGCTTCAAATTTGTCTAGGTGTATAGCAGAAATCGTTAACTACATTTTTCAATCGCAGAGATTAGCTGTCTACCGCAAGAGTCTTTTGCGTTTCCTTTGCCAGTGAAAATTCAGATACTCATAAAATTCCGTCTTTGGGACAACTGAGACGATTTCATTAATCATTGCCGTAACTGTATCGCAGGCCCAATATGCAACTTCTTGGCATTCTATGTATCGACTCAAAGATGGGGGCTGCCCCAGCTTTGGTTTTTTTATTACCTTTCTAGCTGAAAGATATTCAACAAATCTATGATGGTTATATTCTTTATCAGTATCGCCAAAGTCCCATATAAATTTTTCAGGTTTTCGGTGCACTAGATGATTCCTCAAATCAACTAGGACATTAAAGTCTTGGTATGGTAGCTCCCCTTTTTTCGGAATATCTTGTGTCAAAATATATAAAATGGTTAGTACTTTTAGTTTTATACTTGCCCTTCCTTCTTCAAGATCTCTTAAAAAAATTTTACCGTTTTCAGAGAAACTGGATCTTGCTCTGATACATACTTTACAAGCATATCCTCGAATTCATTTAAAAAAGCTTCTAAAGATATCGCTGACAGAATGATTGCATTTGTGGCTTCCTGTTTGTCTTGTTTCGATCTTTCAGCGGCTTTCTGGGCAAGAATAAGTAGAGATCCTGATCGGTATGAAGGTACTGTGTATCTAGGTCCTTTTTCCATCTTAAAATCTAACAAGTCAATATACGGATCTGGATATCATTACTTTTATAATGTTATCCGTCATGAAATGTAATGTGTTATCGTACCCAAAAAGCTAAATACCACTAAAGTTCATGTATATTGAGATTATCTGTATTTCGGTTAAAACTGTGATATGCTCTAAAATTAACTCCAAATTTGAAGAATTTCCGATTTCATATTTCGTGCCATAGGCGACAGTAGGGTTTTCCATTATTCTCTTATAGACTTCAAACACAATACTAAACTTTTTCGGGCTTTCAACTCTTTTCAGTCATAACAATATTGTTTCCTAGTGATCCATTGCCTTATTTGTAGCCGTACCTAAATAATGCCTTTCCTATTGATTGCATTGAAGTGCAGGGGTTAGACTTCTCTCATCTCCACCAGTCACTGTCAGGGCAAAGGAGTCATTGAGTCCTTCCTCTTTTTTCAGCCGACCTAGTGTCGTTCTGGCCACTCTCTCATTAGCATAACCCCGGAGACGTACCCAGTAGAAGAGCCCTCGATTTTTCACAATTCCTTTGTCCAGATAGGCATTGTATCCCTTTTCCACGAGCTTTCTGAACAAAAGCTCAGCATTTGCCTTTTCCCGGAAGGCTCCCACCTGGATAACTACCCTACCTGCGCTCGAGGTCTCAGCCTTGGGAACAGGCATGTGAACAACGGCACTGGTCGGTTTGTCGTAGAGTCCTTGCTGTGGAGAAAAGGTCTCTGCCATGCTTATATCCCCTCTATCGTGGTCACGCTCCTCATAATCTAGCGCAGGAAATTCATTGGATTCGATCTTTCGCACATTGAGCCACGAATTCCCAAGGAGATGACCCACGACAAAAACGATGCAGGTGGCAATCCCCAGGACTACAATCTGCCCAGACCAGGGATGAAAAAGTTTTGTCTTTGCCTGAGAAGCCCGCTCTTTAGTATTGACTAGAGCCTCTTTTGTTCCCTTGTGCTGGTTTTCTGATACCTCTGATTCAGCACGGTGTTGGCGGGATTTTGCCAGTTCATTGATGGGCTGTTGTTTGATTTTATTTTCAACTATCATTTTGTGTATCTCCAGAATTCCCATAAATCCATAATGATACGACTTCATAGACCATTGTTCAAGAAATGTCAAGGAATCCTGAGCACTTACCCTTAAAATGGTTGCACAGCGTTAGAAATAGGCTTTATTTAAGGGAGAACAAGATTGATATGAGATTATGTTGAAACAGTATCCTGGGGAAGTAAGTGATTCGGAAGCTATGAGGTGGATTGAGAATCTTTACGGTTGCTCAAAGAAAAATAGGCCGAGGAAACAAAATATCTCACCCCAGCCCATTATATATTTCAGACACAAAAAGTATAGATTTGTTTTGGTAAACTGAAAAATTCTGAGCTTTCATTTTTGCACAATTATAGCAGAAGTAATAACCCTCTGGCTCAATGGATAATTTACAATATGCGGACATTCTGGCAGAAGAAAGGAGGAGCTATTTCGAGCCCTGCCTTGTTGTATCTGACCCAAGCTGACCTTATGGGCAGGAAGCTGGCTTTATTTGAAGAGTTTCTGGATCACCTCGGTCAAGATGTTGTTCAGCTCAGCGTTGACCTTATCTGGATCAAATCCCATTTTTTTGCCCCTGGGTGCGCTCTCGATAGTGCGGATGACCACCTTCCTTTCCCCTATCCGACCGATGAGGGCCTCAATCTTCACTGAGTACTGGATATTGGTGATCGTAACACCGGATTTGGCTTCAACCATGAAGGAATCGATCTTTCCCCCTATGACAAGAGAGAGATCCTTTGGCAAGCGGTCAAGTCCCTCAGCGGTCTTATCCCAGCCATTGCAATCAGTGACCTCAAAGCCCTTTTCGATAAAGTAGTCCTTGACGGCCTGGGTAACGGACTCTGAAAGGCTGAGCCCTTTGAGATTTAGGAAATCGATGGTCTTGCCTGGTCGATGCCTGAGGCCGATGGTTTCCTTCCCCTTTTCTTTCCTCATATCCTCAAAGGGACAGATGCCCACTGTCTTTGAGGTAGGAGGTGCCTTCTTCTCTGGGATATATTTGACATCCATGAGATAGATCTTAGTCCCAGCACATCCCGAGAAAGCTGCCAGGAAGCTAAAGATCATCAATACAATAATGGCCTTTCCCTTCATCCTAATTCCTCCTTTTTTAAAGTTTCCGATAGGTAAGAATTCTTTCTTTTGAAGTAACTTTTTCAATCCCTTCTTTCCGATAAGTATCTCCTTTTGGGAGTATAGAAGATTTAGCCTCGTGCGGCAATGATAAATCTAACGCAATGTTATTCTGGTCAAATCTCTATTAATCCAAGAGAATGAGAGTGGTGCTACGGGAACCCTTGGGCTGTTTAGAGTTTAGCTTCCTAAGCGGCCCATTATTGGCTTGCCACGATTTCTGAACTCCCAACAGAACAACCAGGTTCCGTCAGGAGCAAGGTAGGCACATTTTGAGGGGTTTTTCCATGGGGTAACCTCCTGAATAGATGTTAGCTGATTGAAAGGAAAATTCTTAATTTAATTGATGGAACGCCAAAAGGTTTCAAAAGTCAAGAGAAATCCGTTTTCAGAATCACCTCAGAATCTATGATCTTAACCTGACGAATGATAAGAAAATTGAAAATATTGTGGTATCTGGCAGCACCCTCACTTTTAAGCTTTCGTGCCATAGTCGATCGTAAAGCCGAATTAGATTTTATTCAAGGTTTCGTTTGCTAGTCATAACTTTTTGAGGCTTTAAATTCCTTCCAATCATAGCAGAAGTCATTATACTGAGATAAATTGGGTCTATTTATTGATTGGTCAAGGTCAGTTAAATAATATCTATATCATTCTGACCTCCATATTTTTTCCCCAAGCTTTTTGATCATTCTCCTACACTTTTTTTCTCCATATTTATTATTAGCTTTTTGAAAAGCATTGAGAGCCTTTTCGTAAACACCTTTTATGTAAAACTTATAGTTGGCATCGACTAGTTTTGGTGTCTCACTTGCTCCTTTTAAATATAATTCTCCAGCCTTTTCATAATCTCCTTTCTCATAGGCTAATCTGGCCTTGACTGAGTATTCTTTTGCAACGATCCAGGGTTGGCACTTTGCGCACGGAGATAAATCGCTAATGAGCAAATTATATCCTTTTACGTTGTCCATAGTGTGAAAAGAAGTATTCATCAGGCAGGTATCTCCATGGTCATAGACATCAGGTAACATGTAGAAAGCGTGCCCGAATTCGTGAGCGAAAACGAAACCACCTAATATCTTATTTTTTAATTCTCTTGATATATTCTCTCTTGTATCACAAATTCCCTCAATATTACCGTACTCCCCAAATATATTGACCATTAAACTTCTACCATCTAAGGGCACTCGTTTTGGGCTGAAAAATGAACAGCCACCAACCTTAGCGTGCTTGCATATACAGTGTGGATATGGCGATATAAGGAGATCATATATGATGAGGCCATTCGTAAAGACGATGTCGTATTGATCTTGATTCCACATATACCCCAGCCACTCGATAAAAGACTGATGTGGAGGGAGCGGCTCTAAAACAAGCTTTTCATTGTCACTTATCTTTAACGACTTCAGCCACTTTATTCTATTGTGATATACGGACATTAAATTGTAGAACACGTCATCATAGTTGTTTATGTTTTTATCAGGGAAAAAACTCTTCAATGAGTTGATATCCCACTGTTTTAGAAATCTAATGATGTATTCCTTGAATTTTTTTGTATGGAGCAGGAGTAATATTTCAGTTAGGTTCAAGTCATATTGCCAGGCAGTCAATCTTTTATAAAAGTCAATTTTTCTGTAACTTCTATCTTTGAAAAGGTCTTCCAATGAAATGGTTCCATTATCACGGAAGATTATTTTTATCCTATCTCCAAGCTTAATTGATATTATCCTCTTTGCTTCTTCCAAAATAGCTTTCATGTCTTCATCAGATAACACTGGTAAGCGATCATCAAATGCTCTTATGGCATCAAGTGTAACTCCTAGACCGCATTTATCTTTGGAGTAAATCTGAGAGGCATTCAATAAAATGAGAATGAATACAGACAGTATCGATATAATTACTCTCTTCATTTTTATTCTTTTTCAATGAGATCTTAAGTAGAGGTTTCGTGCCAGAAAAGAAACTCACAATCAGCAAAATTTCATTCAAGTATACATTCGGTAGCCACAACATTATAAAATTTTAGAGGCTGAGGTCAAATCCTTATCCAAGATTTGTGAGGTCAGGTTTAGACTATTAAACATCATGGTAGGGATGAAACACAGTGCTCTGTCAAGGAACGCAGGGAGGCTGGCCGAAAGTTGGCAATATCAAAATATCAGAAAGCTTTGTCCTTATGGTGATAAGAATTCACTCATCATTCTGGGGGAGGGCTATCTTTTGTTATAGAAGCTTTTGCCTTTTTGAGTATATGGATAAGATCATTTATTCTTGCAGCAAGTTCTTGAAGTTCATCACCCTTCCTTAATTTGATATCTCCTACATCTTCTCCCTTAATCACCATATCGAGCGTCCGCTCTAGGCGATAGACAGGGCCTGCTATACGATGGCTAAAAATGATAGAAAAGGCCACAATGACAAAAAGCAGTGGTAGAACAAAAAAGAACGATCTGAAAAAGATCTGATACCTGATAAGATTCATTAAATCCTTTGAAATAACCCCCGAAACAACAGGCCATACTGTGATATACACCTCAAATCCAATAAAGAGAGAAAGCAGGATTGTAAGGAAGAGGAACCTAAAGGTCAATCCAAGCTGCATTTTTTTCTTTATAAGGTAATGACGTCTTATTCTCATCGAAAGCTCCCTTTAACTATTCTTAATAATCACTGTTTAGAGATACGACCATCTTTATCAACCTGATAGACACCGTGTACACCTGGGTGTGTAGCAGTTATTTCTAGGCTGTCCACGCTTCCATCAACTATATTGAGATTGACTTTTTTACTCTGGCTATAGCCATGCTCTTTGAGAATATCTACAGTGATCACACCATCTGGATTATCTGTATGGTAAACGACTGATGCCTTGTAAGCTGCTAAAAGATCCGATTTTAATGTATCTATATAAGCCCTCTCTTGTATGTTCAATAGAATAGCAATCCCAATCGTAGCCAATATGCCAATAATGACAATTACTACCATGAGCTCAATTAATGTAAAACCTTTTTGATATTTTTGATAGACTTGCATATGAAGGGTTATAAGTTAAGATCTTTGTTTAGCCTTGAACCATGCGAGAGGTATAAAACCCATCATGTTTAAGATTCATCGACGTGGTTTTATCAACAAAGGATATTTTATGGAGATTAATTTTTTTTGTTAAGAATATATCACGTCACTGTCTTTCATTCAAATAAAATATATACACCTGCAACTTGATTACAAAAACACAAATAAATATTACGCCCACGTTCTGTGATGTATGAAGGTGTTAAAAATATCCGTTCGGCATATAACAACGTAGTACAGATGTCTTTATAAGTCCCGGAAATTTCAGTATTCGTGCCAAACAGGATAGTTGGATTCTATCCTATTTTATTACAACATACAAATACAATACTTGAAAATTTCTGGCTTCCATTCTTTCCAAGCAGTATGGTGGAGTCCTGATGGATTTAAGTATACATCTGAAATTGTGCGCTTCAGATACGTGTCGGGACCAAGGAATCCGTAGTTTTATGGGATGGGAGCGCAATGAAGTGAACTAACACATATTGTACTGAGGTCCTGATATCCTAAATTCAAGATTTCTTGCTAAAGTTAGTACCAGCCAAATTTTCTAATTTCTCACAGTTGATTTGGTAAACGAAACTTCTTCGAGCGAACGAGAGGAATGATGGTGAAGCCGGAACATCTCTACTTGTAGTATCCCCATTGCTTCAACCGCGTATAGGCATATTTAGCCTTCTTACCCTGCCGCACGAGCTGCAAATAACCGTGGTACTCATTGGCGGCTTCCTCAATGTGTTGCATCCCTTCCTGAGCATAGCCTTTGAAGAAAATCGTGTTCGGGTTGCCAGGCAACAGTTTTTCATAGGTGTTAAATTCTTGGTAAGCCCCTTCGGAATCCTTGGTGTGGATTTTGGCAAATCCGCTCAGATGGTAAGCCTGGGCTTCCTGCGGATAAACTTGCTGGGCCTTTTCGGCGTAGGTGATCCCTTCCATGTATTTTTTCTGGAACAGCTTACAGGTCGACATTATGACGAGTCCAGTGTAATCATTGGGAGCCAATTTTAACGCTTTCTTAAAATGAGCCTCGGCATCGCCAAATTTCTTCTGCATCATTTCCTTTTCGCCTTCTTGCATCTCTTCGATGGCGCGCTTTAAGGCGCGCACTTTTACGGTGTGGTCCATATAGCGTTCCCGGTACAAGGGCAGGTTTTCGGTTGATTTATATTTTGACCGTGAGGTTTCCACAGCAGTCTGATATCGTTCGTCGCTCATTGGGTGGGTGGCAAACATCAACTCGATGGTACTCGGCTTATGTTTGGATAGGCCTCTGAGCATATCCATCAATCCAATCATCCCCTTGGGACTATATCCTGCTCGAACCATATACTCCATGCCAAGTGCATCCGCCTCCCGTTCGTTGTCCCTGCTGTAAGAAGCCAGCAACGCTCCGGCACCGACCATGCCCAGCTGGGAAGCCAACTGGCCGTATACAGCACTCCGGGTTCCCGCCAAGACAGAAAGCCCGCCGACAATTGCCTGGGTCAATACCCCCTTCGACATCTGTTGTGCGGTATGACGTGCATTCACATGGCCCAGTTCATGCCCCAGCAAGGCGGCTAGCTCGGCTTCATTTTCAAGAGAGAGCAGAATACCCCGCGTACAGGCGATGCTCCCTCCTGGAAACGCATATGCATTAACATAGTTTGCATTCACCACACGGAAAGAGTAAGGCATGTGCGTGCGATGGGTCCGAGCAGCTATCTTTTTCCCGGTTTGGTTGACATAGTCATTCAGCGCCTTATCCTGTGCCATGCCGTAATCCGCGGAAAACTGATGCGGCGAATTTTGCTTATCAATCTGAATTTCCTGATCTTCCGACACTAGCATCAATTGTGGTCTGCCAGTGACCGCACTCGTAGCGCACCCAGTCACAAAACCCGCAGCTGACATGGATATGAGCCACAAGAAGTCACGGCGTGTCATGGCATACTTTTTTCCGATCGCTAAAAGATCGTCTTGCATATTTCCTCCCACTGATTTGGTACAGGTATCTGGTAACTTGCAGGCAGACTATTGCCTGAGGTTGCCACAATTCGGATGATGTGAGTTGATGGTGAAAAAATCTTTTTTTTATTGGGAGAGTATAGGAAGAAATGGCCTTGTAGTCAATGAGGATTGAGCAACAACATATGCTTGACTTGGGTTGGTCTATAACGCGAATGTTTGTGAAATATGATAGAGTCGAGAAGGGCGTCTTCCGACCTGTTGATCTGTTCACAAGAAAATAAAATTTACCTGATTTTATTCAATAATACACTTGATAGTCATAACATTTTGGGTTTTAAATTTCCTTCAACCATATCAGTGGTTGAAACCTCAGTATTAACGTTTGAGCTAAGCTGAGTGGCGGACCGGGCTTGCCTCCCTCACAAAACAAAACAATCCCAGGCCCAGCCCACTACCTTAACCGTGTCGATAGCCACATCAGCTTCAGATGCTCCCTTCAAGCCATTTAGATCTTTTCGTTTAGTATTTCGACAAATCGCTTCAACATTTCAGACCCGTGAGGAGTATCTAAACATCTTTCAATAATACGATCAGGGTTATTGTGTTCCCGAAGTAATGCTTCCCTGTGCTGATTAATATACTCAATAACAATTTCTGCATCAAACTCCGGGTGAAATTGAACGCCCCATGCAGAATTTCCAACGACAAATGCCTGATTAATATCTACATCACTGGACGCGAGCAGCTTTGCATTGTCTGGAAGTCTCAACACAGACTGAGTATGGCTCACATGAACTCGCATTGGGGTGGAAAAACCACCAAAAAGTTTATCCTCTTGCGCATTCTCATTCAGGTTGACCTCAACGGTTCCGAATTCACAACCATTTGGATTATCTCCCACTTCTCCGCCTAAAGCGTAAGCTATCAATTGGTGTCCGTAGCAAATACCGAGAATCGGAATCTGTCTTTCAACAGCCCCTAGCAACCATTCTCCAGTTCGTTCACTCCAATCCTGGTGCTCCGTAATCATTGCATGGGAGCCCGAAATAACAACGCCAGATATTCCATCGAACCCGGGAAGTGGGGAACCGCTAAAGACATCAACTATGATAGCGCTATCACTATCAACCTGTATTCCAGACAAAATCCAATGCTCAAAATCCCCCCTCTTTGAGACCAGGGATGGAAATGTTTTTCCAGCCTTTATTATGAGCACTTTGTCCATGGATCTCGGGCCAACCTGTAGTTTAACCATATGCTGTGAGGCTGCCTAACCAACCAAACTCACCGGCGGGGATGGAACGCAGCGGAATAGCGGTCAGGTTGATTCCATTGTTATGTGGTGCCCTATGTTTTACCATAGGTCAATAAATTTCGATAAAAAGCAATAATTGTACTTTTTCAACAGTCTCAACCGTATACCGAAAATTTCGGCTCAATTATCTTCCACAAAATAGCAGCAGTCATAACCCTTTGGCTCAACTGCACCTATACAACATATGGGCATTCAGATGAAAAAGGCAGAGTCATTACTAACTCTGCCTATATCATGACTATTTCAAAGCCGAAAAATGTTAAACGGTTCTCATTATACTATCTCAGCACTCTTATTGAAACGATCTGCCAGTCCTTGATTCTTGTGAGCTCAGTTTTTACCGCCGCCCTTTAATGCCCCACCCGGGAGGGTGGGGATGGAGGCGGCTAATGAATTATTTCCTTTTTTCAAGACCCGCCCGGAAGGGCGGGGTCGTTGACCCTATTCATTGGGTTAGGGAAGTCCCATACTTGAACATCAGGATTATCTAAGAGTGATATCTCAACTGTTTGCACTGACTGCAACTATAGAAGCCCACCGGTAACCAGCAGTGGTAACATTTTCCTTTATCCTTGTGAAAGGAGATGGGCTATGGCGTCTTGAGAGTTGCCCTTATTATTCATAATCAATTGAGAGAATGTCGCTAAGGAAATGGCGGTCTTCATCAGTAACTTTTACAAAGCAAAAGCCCATATCATAAGTATTTTCGCCATCAGTACTATAAAGATTCGACCAGGACACCTCGCAGTTAAGCTCTATACTCTGTTGATTTGGAGGTCTAATGGAAATCTGATAAATTTCATTTAGGCGTAGTGGCTCCTTACAATTGATAAACATACCAACAACAGTAATATCTCTTGTTTCTCCCTCTATTGTACTGTCATCAGTTAATACAGTAATGGGCCATCTGACTTTGATTCTTGTGTGTTTGCGTCTTTCGATATTATTAGCCAAATCTGTAACTCCTGCATCCTGTTAAGGTATTTATGGAAAGATACTCTTTTGTCCTTCTACGAGGTGCCTGAATTATTGAATCCTTGCAAATATGTCCGGATTCTATCTGATTTTATTGAAAATTACAAACATAATACTTGAATTTTTGGGCTTAAGAATTTTGGGGGATTATAGCAGAGGCAATATCATCTGATCTGATCGGCTCATACACAATATAAATATTCAATAGAAAGGGTAGAGCCATTTTTTTGCGCTGCCTTGTTTAGGTTTTGTTCGACGATTTAGAAAGGGTTAATAGTAAGAATAAGAAGATTATGTGGTTTTATCACGTGGGTAGATTTCATCATTGACCCTTTTATACCAAAGCCTATAGTGGAGCATATTGGTCAGCATGACGCCCATATTAATAGGCCAAGGAGGACTGGGTAGGGCATGAAACCAGCACACTCTGCCGCGGGCCTTAATGAGAGGATCACCCCGGTAAAGCCTGGTGCTAAAGTTTACGTTCTGGCCAATTTTAAAACCATTGTTACTGTTGACCTTGATACAGAACCCTTCAAAACTCACATCCCGGGTCTCTCCCTGGAAGGGATAGATATCACCCGCCATCCCCAGACACTGACCGCTGACCGGAAGTTCCAGATGAACACGTTCATAACGCCGTCTTTCAGGAAATTCGAGCCCCATTTGTGTCTTCTCCTCTCCACAAATGCCCATTTACCGCCGCCCTTTAATGCCCCACCCGGGAGGGTGGGGATGGAGGCGGCTAATGAGTTATTTCCTTTTTTCAAGCCCCGCCCGGAAGGGCAGGGCTAAGTCATTCAAAGAGGTAACTTGGTGTAATTTCAAGATTATTAGCTTAATCAATTTTTTGTAAATTCGAAATCCTAAGCACGAAATCCGAAACAAATA
>JAUWZC010000147.1 GCA_030615565.1 Desulfobacteraceae bacterium
CTCTAAGTCAGATATAGGGGTTATCATGGGTGTCTTTGCTCTCTCCTCTGTTCTCTGTCGTCCCTGGATCTCGGATATGATCGATCGGATCGGGCGGAAGAGAAGCTATACTATTGGATGCATTATCATGAGCATCCTTCCGCTTACCTACCTCTTATTTCGAGGGAGCCTTTCTCACTTCTACCTTTTCCTTATTCTTGTCCGGATTTTACATGGTGTAGGATTGGCTATCTGTTTTACAGCTTCCTTCACCTACATTGCCGACATTGTTCCTGAGGGACGCTTAAATGAGGGGATTGGCATGTTTGGGATCACCGGTCTCACAGGCCTTGCCATTGGACCAGTTATTGGTGAGATAATAATCCAGGAGTTTGGTTTTTCCATCTTCTTTGTTGTTGCCACAGGAATGGCGACGATTGGTCTGATACTCCATCTCCCCCTTTCTGAATCCTTTGGACATGACTCCCATGATTTTTCTCAGTCCTTCTTCTCGGTTCTTATAAAGAGAAAGATGTTAATGTTGGCTCTGCTTGCCTTTCTGTTTGGGTTTGGTTTGGCAGCCTCTGGCAGCTTTGTCTCTCCCTTTGCCAAAGAGCAGGATCTCGCATTCATTTCCCTTTACTACATATGCTATTCTTCAGCGGCGGTTCTAACAAGGCTTCTCGGAGGGAGGCTTGCAGACAGGATTGGGGAAGACCGGATTATCCCCTATGGCCTAACATTAACCGGGGGAGGCCTTCTGGTTTTGATGCTCCTGGGAGGAAATGCAGTCCTGGCCCTTTCGGGTTTGATGTCAGGCTGTGGACATGGATTTCTTTTCCCATGCCTGAACTCCCTGGCAATACGCAACGAGCCAATCAATATCCGCGGAAAGATTACCGGTGTCTTCACAGGTGGAATCGACGCAGGGGCCTTTGCCGGGTCTATTATCCTGGGCTACATAGGGGAATGGGCTGGCTATCCTGCACTCTTCTTTGCAGCAGGCCTTGCCCTCTTAACAGGGCTCGGCGTTCAGAAGTTTCAAGCAAGAAATAATAAGTAACTGGCTACTAGAAAAAGGAGGAATGTGAATTAAATAGGCCTAAAAGATTTTTTAATCAAGGTAGCAAACTCTTTGAGATTCTTTACAGTAAAACTATCTTTGGGTTTTTTTCCATCCCTATCAAGATAATATGCCTTTATCCCTACACTTTTTGGGACTATATAGTCGAATTCATAGTGATCTCCTGTATGGATAGCATCGGATGGTCCTGTTCCCATGATTTTACAGATTTGCTTATAAAATTGAGGAGTTTTTTTCACCTGCCTAAAATCAGATGTGGCTGAAAAGATCCTGGTAAAGTAATCTTCAATTCCTGCCTCTTTAAGTTCGACTTCAACAAATTCCCTGGCTGCATTTGATGTAATAATAAGGTCATAGTATTGCGCCAGATTCTCTATCACCTCTTTAACTTCTGGGAATGGCCGGATTTTATCCCTGTATTCCTCCAACAGATTTTCCCAACTTCCTGGAAGATTGAAGTATTTAAACCAGTATGTAATATCATACCATTCTAAGGCAGAATCACCAATTCTTTCATATTCGGCAATCACTATGGGTGTTGCCTCAGATAGACTGATGCCGTATTTTTTTGCATAAAGCTGAGGGATACCTATCTCCCATACAAAGGTTGTATAAGTGGGATCAATAAGGGTGTTATCTAAATCGAATGAGATAAGTTTTTTATTTTTCATTTTTTCTCTCGCCCGCTCTCTTTGGTCGCTAGAGCTCACTGAGGGCACTGAGATAATCTTTTTGGCCTAATTTTTTGACCCTGGTGAAATAGAAACTAAAAGGGCATTTCACAGGGCAGGGAGATAAAAATCAGGCCAAACAATCAGTCTCCGCCTCAGGCTGACTATTGATAATCTTGATGGCATCCTTTTGCATAATTGCACCTTAGCAAATGACCCCGACGCTTCCTCTCGGCCATGAGCCTGTCGAGAGCCCCTCGGCCGTGAGCCTTTCGGCAGTGAGCTCAAGGCCGAACTGCTCGGAGCCGAATGGCCTCTAGGTCGAACGACTCAAGGCCGAATGGCGCCTCAGGGTTATACATGAAAGAAACTATACGGTGAGCATGGAAATGTCTTTTTTTAATCATGCCCCTGGCCCAGACCTGGCTTACATGGATCGGGTTTAGAACTCATGGTACTTATAATCTTTACTAACCAGGATAATGTTCATGTAATCTCGCACCAGGGCAGGCCTCACAAAGACGAGCCGGTAGGCCGCTTCAAATCCCGCTAAGCGGGACAACTCGTCATTGCTTTACAGGGCCTTTGTCTGTGTGCGCGGGTTTGAAGCGGCACGCTGAGACCCCCTATTAGAGGGCATGATGTAAACCCGCCGGCATTCTGGCGGGTAAAAAAAGACATCTCCATTCTCTTTTTCACATTTAGTTTCTCAGGAGCCTTAAGAGGAATTCCGAGCTTCTCTCAATTATTGTTTTATTCTCCTGGCAATTTCTTTTCCTGCTACTATTCCACTGACCGAGGCCTGAATAAGACCCCTGGTAATGCCAGCACCATCTCCTGCTATAAAGAGGTTCTTTACCTCGGATTCAAGATGACTCGTCAATTTTATCCTGTGAGAATAAAATTTCACCTCAACACCATAGAGGAGTGTATGCTTGGAGAAGATACCTGGTGCCAGACTATCCAATTTCTCAAGCATCTCGATGATATCTTTTAGATATCGATAAGGAAGAACAAAGCTAAGGTCGCCTGGAGTTGCTTGATTGAGGGTGGGTTTTGTAATGCATTTTAAAATCTTCTCTTCTGTTGATCTACGACCTGCAAGAAGATCGCCAAGCCTCTGGATGATGGCCCCTTTTCCGAGCATATTAGCAAGAGAGGCGATGTATTTGCCGTATTTAATTGGATTATGGAAGGGATCTGTGAATGTACTACTCACGAGGATAGCAAAATTGGTGTTGTCTGATTTTTTTTGTTTGTAACTATGGCCATTTACTGTAATAATGTCATCAGATTGTTCAAGGACGACTTCACCATATGGATTCATACAGAATGTCCTAACCTTGTCATCAAATGTCTTTGAATAGTAGATCAGCTTGGCTTCATATGCCTCTTTTGTGAGAGGTTCCATTATAGGTGCAGGTGCCTCTATCCGTAATCCGATGTCTACTGGGCTATGAAGAGAGGATAAATTCAATAAATCAGTCTGGGATTTCATCCACTCTGCCCCTATTCTGCCAGGTGCAGCCACTACAAAACGGCTATTTATTTCCTTGTCATCTGTTAGCCTAACACCGGTTACCTTATTTTTATCAGTCAAGATATCTTCCACCCTACATTCAGTTTTTATGGATATTTTATCAGTAAGGTCTTGGCGCATCTTTTTCAAAACAGAGGCACAGTTCTCTGTCCCCATGTGCCTTATAATTGTGGGCACAAAGGTTAAACCTACCTTTCGAGCATTAGCAGAGAGAGACTCTATTTCAGGAAAATTAGCACCAAAAATCTTTTCAGGCGCCCCATACCTTAGATAGATTTTGTCTGCTTCTTGTAAAAGTGTTTCCAATTTTTCGGTGGACATAAGTTCATTTAGAAATCCACCAACTTCTGTTGATAGGTTTAATTTTCCATCACTATAGGCACCTGCCCCACCCCATCCGCAGAGGAGATCACGGCCTGATTGCCTATCTCTCTTACCAATGTCTTTTCCCTGTTCTATAAGCAAGACCCTGTCGATACCCATTTTAGTTAGGGTTAGGGAAACAAAGATGCCGGCCGGCCCTGCCCCAATAATAATAACATCGTAATCAGTCTTCATTGATCCTATCTTTTTGCAAAAGTAATATCTTAAAATACATACAGATGTTTTAATTGTAAAGGATATCTAGGCTAAATAGAATTGTTACTTTCTGTAAAATGTATTATTATTATATTTATGGAGAGAAATAATGAAAGAAAATTACATGAAAAGAGAAAATTATGGCTACTATAGGTGATGTTGTAGAGATCTATTATAGGGAAAAGCCAGCCTTTTTTGCCAGGATTGACTCCATTACACTAGATTTAAAAAAGGATTGGTTCAGGGTAGAGCTTTTGATTTTAACTATTCCCCTGAGGTCCGTTACGTGGACATTGAGAGAGGAATATATAAATGGTGTACCATTTACAATGGAAGGGAATGAGGTTAGGATAGAGGCTGTAAATCCGCTTCCTACAGAGGCAGATTCTGAGGATAGTGCAAAGAAGGATACTAAAAGAGTTTCATCTGAGGGTGGAAGAAAGATAATACCTTTTAAGAGACCTAAGAAGGGCTCTATAGAAGGGGCTTGATTAAACCTTGATGCATATGCTAAGGTTTATTAATAACATAAGCGGGATATCTTTGCCTAAAAGGTCTTGTATGGTCAGCTCATAAAGTTATATTGACAATTAATATTTATTTAGGTTAAATAAAAGTTATAAGGGAATGTAAGCTAAAATATTACAGGAGACTGAATGCTATGCTCAAAGCGATGACAATATCTTCATTAAATATGGACCCAGTAACGAATAGTCCAATAATTATCTTGAAAGAGATTGATGGGGAACAAACATTACCTATTTGGATAGGCCTGCTCGAGGCAACGGCAATTGCAAGTGAAATAGAAGGTGTAAAGTTTTCAAGGCCCATGACACATGACCTTCTAAAGGATGTTATGGATAAGACGGATATCAAGGTAAATAAGATAGAGATTTGTGACCTAAGAGATAATACATACTATGCCTATATTCATATAACGAGAAATGGTAAAACTTTATCAATAGATTCTCGTCCAAGTGATGCCATTGCCTTGGCCCTTAGGGCTAAAGCCCCTATATTTGTTTCGGATGAGGTTCTAAAGAAATCTAAGCAGATTGAGGCGACCAGAGAAAGCGTGCCTGTGGATAAAAGTGAGCAAGGAAAAAAGTGGCAGGATATACTTGAGAAGCTCAAGCCAGAGGATTTTGGCAAATACAAGATGTAAACCCTGTTAGTAAAGATTAAACGATGCTTTAAGCCGTGCTTAAACTTATTGGTTCTGAAAATTGTGCATAAAAAGTAAGGCCTTATTTCTGACAGGGTAAATCCTGTTCGTACAGCCAACCAAGATAATCCCTTTAAAATTTAGATGATAGATCTCCATACCCATTCCTTATTCAGTGACGGTGAATTGCTTCCTTCAGAACTTGTAAGGCGTTTAGAGGATATGGATTATTCCTGTGTTGCAATAACTGATCATGTTGATTCATCAAACCTCGATTTTGTGATCACCAGATTGGTTAAGGTAGCAAGAGATTTAAATCAAAGACAATCTGTTAAGGTCATCCATGGTGCTGAGATTACTCATGCCCATCCGCAGTTGATTGAACCTTTTGTTGGACAGGCCAAGGAGTTAGGGGGCAGAGATAGCTATAGTTCATGGAGAAACCATTGTAGAGCCTGTAGCTAAAGAGATCAACAGGGCAGCTATTCTTTCTGATGTTGATATTTTGGCCCATCCTGGCCTTATAGCTATTGAAGATATTAAGATGGCTGCTGAAAGAGGTGTTTATCTCGAGATGTCGACTCGCCATGGCCATTGCTTTACAAATGGATATGTAGCCAGATTGGCAAAAGAATTTGGGGCAAAACTTGTTTTAAATTCAGATGCCCATTCCCCTCATGACCTTATGACCCGCCAATTTGCTCAGATGGTAGCCCATGGGACTGG
>JAUWZC010000225.1 GCA_030615565.1 Desulfobacteraceae bacterium
CCGCCCCCAATCAAGGTCCCAAGGTCAAATGGTCGTATCTTGTGGTTTTGAGGAAAAAGCAACTCTGTTGCAACAAAATCCTCTCCTACCTTTCTGACATTCTGCCAAGGGAAGGAAGAAGAAGAAATTTCAATTGTCTCCTCATCAATCTGATTTAGCTTTTCAACCATAATAACAGCATTTTTTTTCTCTGGCATTACATGACCTGTATTTATCCAGACAGCCTCTCGTCCTATTTTCAATCTCTTAGGATTCCTTTCTGTAGCTCCATATGTGTCTTCTGCTAGGACCGCTATCCCATCCATTGCTGCAGAATGATAAGAAGGCGATGAAATCTTTGCAAAGACAGGCTCTGCAGTAATCCTTCCAGGAGACTCAAGAACAGAAATCTCTTCTGCCTCCATAATTGGTTCAGGATTAAACCTTGTAAAAAAGATCTCGAGTGCCTCTTTAGGGTCCTTCATCCTTAGGTATATCTTTTGCCTTTGCATTATTTTTGAAGCATCTCCTTAATATTATAAGGCGGGGCATGGGTATCTTTTTTTTGTTATGTCTTCCCCGACCCGTACCAGCCTGGGATGGGTGAAACAGTGGGCCTCACAGGGGGCATGGGTATGTCTTTTTTTGCTATGCCCTACATAATGCACAGTAGTGGGCATTTCAAAACAGTGCATAGAGACTTGTCCCTGTTTTCTATTACTCCGTACACCCGCCTGCCGGATGGCGGGCAGGTTTGCACCATTTTGAAATGCCCCTGGACAGGCCCCTATATCAGGGCATTGAGCAAAAAAAGACATACCCATGCCCCTACCAAGAGGAACGTAATAAAAAAGATATCCATGCCCAAAAGAACAAACAATTAAAACAATCTCACTTTGACCATTTCTCCCTTATATAGGCCTTCGTTATTCATACCAATTTTGATAATGCCATCTGCCTCTACCATGGTGGATATAAGACCACTTTTTCCCAAGATAGGTGTTGCCAGCCACTTACCCTCCATATGGGTAAGTTTTACCCTTATATAATCCTCTCTTCCAGTTGCTGACTCTATATTCCTATCAAGCTCTGCCTCTATAGCGTGATCATTATATTCTGTAAGATTTGAGAGGCCTGAGAGCCTGCCAAATAGGTATCTGAGAAAAACATCAAAGATAATCATGGCAGATACAGGATGCCCAGGCAGACCCCACAATGTCTTGTTTCCTTTTCTTGCAATAATAGTCGGTTTCCCAGGACTGATAGATACTCCATGAGCCAACATCTCTACACCATCTAAGGAAAGAAAGGCGTCTAAGGTAAAATCCTTTACACCAACGGAGCTTCCACCAGAAAGCAAGACAACATCTGCCTGAGATATTCCTTTCTCAATTAGTAACTTAAGATCCTCAAATCTATCCCTAACTATACCCAAATATAGAGGTTCCACCCCTGATTTAATGCAGAGGCCTCCAAGGGTGTAACTATTTATGTCTCTCATCTGCCCTACTCTTGGTTTTTGACTAATATCCACTATCTCTTCCCCAGTAGATATAATAGCCGCCCTTGGTTTACTAAATACATCTACCACGCTTATACCCAGACCTGCTAAAATACCAAGATCCTGTGGCCTTAACAGGGTTCCTTTACGCAAGACTACCTGCCTTCTTTTAACGTCATCATCAGGAAGGATCACATTTTCTAAAGGGGAAACAGGCCTGCTGATTTCAACTATCCCATCCTCCACCATCTGAGAATATTCTACCATGACCACTGCATCAGCACCTTTTGGTAGCATACCACCTGTTGATATCCGGGCACACTCTCCTCTATGAAGGCCAAATCGCGGTATCTCGCCCATCCTGACCTCTCCAACAATATTAAGAGGGGTTGGTAGGTTCTCGCTGGCACCAAAGGAATCCTTAGCAGCAAGGGCATACCCATCCATAGTGGATCTTTGAAATCCTGGAAGATCTTCACTAGAGATAACATCTCTTGCTAAAATCCTACTGAGGGCAACTGTTATTGTGACAGATTCTGCCTCCAAAGGCTTGATATCTCTCAGGGATTCAAAAATATCCTCTGCTGTCTTTACCTTAAAGAATGAACGCATGACCGAAATATGTGTAATTATTCAAAATCTTATGGATTTAATTTTCCTATCTCTTTAGGACATGGGTATCTTTTTTTGCTTATGCCCTTAAATATAGTTTAAGCTTAGTTGTCGTTTCAAAATGGTTTATATAGGAGGATCATATGACTCTAAGGCCAAGTTGCTATAAACCATTTTGAAATGACATGCCAAGACGCCCTATTCAAAGGGCATAACAAAAAAAGACACCCATGTCCTTCCTTAAGCTTTTGAACAGATAAATATATGTCATAAATGACATGAATAATCAACTAAAATTTTGGTGACGAGAATAAGGATTAATAGAATTTATAGGAGTGACTTTTCTTCGGCTAGTTTTTCTCTACATATTGCTATATAGATAAGTGCTTTTCCATATTGGCCAAGATCAGGGTAATGTTTAATGAGATACTCAAAACGTCTCAATGCTGCCAGATAGTGGCCGGACTTGAAATAGAAATGACCAACATAATATTCATACTCGGCAAGGTTAATAAGACACTTTCTGATATTTCTCTGGGCCTGCAAGGAGAATGGATTTGTCGGGAATTCCTTCTGCAGTCTTTCAAACTCTTTTAAGGCTTTTTTTGCACTGCTCTGATCTCGATCAATTGTACTCATCCTGAGAAAGTTACACATACCCTGCTGGTAGATAACATAGGGGATAGATTTGTTCTTTGGGTGAAACCTTTCAAATTCTATGTATGCCTCTAAGGCTTCCTCAAATTCTTTCCTTTTAAAAAGGGCATCTGCCATTTTTAATTCAGCTTGAACAGCCAATTTACTGTAAGGGTATCTGTCTTTTAGCTTTTGAAAGGCTTCTACTGCATCTCCATAATTGCCATCTCTAAACTCTGACATCCCCTGACTCATCAGTTCTTCTGGGGATTTTTCAGGCTTCTTTCCCTCAAGGCCAAAAAGAGAACAACCTATACATAAAAAAATAAACACCTGAATAAGAATAAGTTTCTTGAATATATTAACCACTCTTTCGCTCATCTAATATTGACAGCTTCGTAAAAAGTCCAACTGTCCCGTCCTGACGGGATTACGCTTCATCTTTCGTCATTGCGGCGTACTGGTAAGTACGCCTCATTCCTCAAGATTCGCAAGCCTTGCATTTGGAGCTTTTTACTTTGCCGTCCAATTTTTGACTTTTTACGAGTTCATCAATATTACTACCATCTGGGAAATTTTTCGAACTTATGGGCTTAGCCCCAATTGGAATTATCATTAAAAGTGCCATCATTTTCCGCCGCGGATAGAAATTCCGTTAGATCAACTTGAGCATCGCCTTTTCAATATTTGCCTTTCCTACAGCTCCCACAATAGTATCTGCCAACTCCCTATCTTTAAAAAGGAGTATTGTCGGAATTGCCCTTACACCAAAACGATTAGGGATCATGGGGTTTTCATCGACATTCATCTTAGCCACCTTAAATCTTCCATTATATTTCTGGGCAAGTTCCTCTACCCAGGGACCAATAATAAGGCATGGTTGACACCATGGGGCCCAAAGGTCAACCATAGAAGGTAAGTCAGATTTTATAATTTCATCCTCAAAATTATTGTCATTAATCTGTAAAAGTTCACTCACCTTTACTCCTCCTTTTTCTCTTACATTTTTTATGAAACCTAATCTCCTCATCGCACTTTGTCAACCCGGAAGATCTTCTTAATTTTTATTTCCCTAGAGTTAAAGAACTGGAAATGCAGGGGCTGTTTTACATTGACTAATGAAGACTGATGAAAGAAAATAACAATATAGACCAAACGTTCACAGTTA
>JAUWZC010000336.1 GCA_030615565.1 Desulfobacteraceae bacterium
GGTACCCTGAGGATAGTCTTTTATTCCCTGATCCTGGTGGCCTTTATCGTATTCAGGAGTGAAGGGATAATGGTCTATGCCGAGCGGAAATATCATCAGTTTGAAAGGTGGGTAAAGGTATGAGTTTTGAGCCTGTCTTGCAGGTTAAAAATGTCAACAAGGCCTTTGGCGGTGTCCAGGCCCTAAAAGATGTAAGCTTTGATGTACATGAAGGGGAGATTTTTGGGATTATTGGTCCCAATGGATCAGGAAAGACCACCCTTATCAATTGTATTACTGGCTTCATTAAGATGGATTCAGGTAAGGTCACATTTAGAGGTAGGGATATCAGCAGGCAGGCACCGCACAAGATCGCTGCTATGGGAGTAACAAGGACATTCCAGATAATGAGGCCCTATTATACATTGCCTGCATATAAGAACCTTATCATACCACTATTCTCTCCCAGGGCAAGGAAGGCTGGAGGATGGAGAGGGGGAGGCAAACTCGGGGACAGGGGTACTGTTAGCATTGATATCTTAGAGGAAATCGGTTTTGAAAGGGATTCCTTTGTGCCATATAAATTGGCATCCACCCTACCCACGGGCTATCTAAAGAGGCTTGAACTTGCAAGATGCTTAGCACTGAGACCTGAGATAATACTCTGTGACGAGGTCTTCTCAGGACTGAGTATGAGTGAGATAGCCAGCATGGTACCTCTAATAGAGAGGTTACAGATGGATGGTATTACCTTGATTATGATAGAACACCGGTTAAGGGAGTTGTTCAGGGTTTCCAAGAGGGTTATGGTGTTAAATTTTGGAGAAAAACTCAGCGAGGGCATTCCAGAAGAAGTTATGGCAGATGAAGAGGTAAAGAGGGCCTACCTTGGTTCGGAGGAGGTAGAGGAAAGTGTCTGAAGACAGAGAGTATACATTTACCAGATTTGACAGGATTTGTGCGAAATACCCTGACAATACTGCAGTTGTTTATCTTGGCGAGAGATTCTCATATGCAAAATTGAAGGACCTGACCGAGAGATTTGCCACCGGTCTAAACAATTTAGGGGTTGGTAAAGGCGATAGGGTAATGATTTATATCCAGAATTGTATACAGTGGATAATTGCATTTTTAGGTATACAGAAAATAGGGGCGGTAGCAGTACCAGTGGCACCAATCTATACATCATATGAGATTGAATACATGGTAAATGATTCTGGTGCGGAAACCATCATCTGTCAGGATACAAATTTTGGCTATGTAAAAGAGATATTATCCAAGACGTGCCTTAAAAGGATAATTGTTACAAACCTTGTTGATCTCCTTCCTGTCTGGAAGAGGGTAGTCGGTGCCCTCTTTGACAAGATTCCCCATGGTAAGGTAGAAATGGATGAAGGGGTATATTCCTTTAAAGATATGCTGAAATCTCCACCAACATGTCTTGAGGTGGAGTTAGACCCATGGAAGGATCTTTCATATATTCTTTACACAGGAGGCACTACCGGATTTCCCAAGGGGGTGCCTGGCAATCACATTGGCATGACTTCCTACGTTAACGACGTGACTGAAGATGTTGCAGGGGACTATCTTAAGGAAGGTGAGGATGTTTATATCGCGGTCAACCCTCTTTTCCACATTATGGCCCTCGGACTGTTTATGTCTATCGGGCTCAACAAAGGCAACACCACATTACTTATGCCTGTGCCCCAG
>JAUWZC010000179.1 GCA_030615565.1 Desulfobacteraceae bacterium
ATTTCTGGTCTCAGAAGCTTTGCCCCAACCATTCCGATTCTTTCATCCTTTGCTGCGGTCTCCTTTAGATGTTTCAGCCACCCTGGCAGTACGAGCACATCATTGTCCATCAGGACAATGTATTGTCCCCTTGAAAAATAAATACCCTGATTTCGCTGTCCTGTTGTTCCAGTGCTTTGTTTGTTGTATATGACGTGGACATTAGTATGCGTATCTTCCAGAGCCATGATTATCTCTAGTGTTTCTCTGTTCGAGCCGACATCGCTTAGTATTAACTCAAAAGGCTCTGGCGTGTTTTGAAAAATCGATTCTACACACCTTTTGGTATCGTTTCCCCTTTCTGCAGAAATAATGACAATGGAAGTCAGATCGATGAAAGTGGAGCTGTACTCTTTTCCATACTGATCTAAAGCTGTGGTTCGGTCCAGATTCAGTAATTTGCCATCTCTATCAAGAAATGAGTATCTATTTGCTATGTCATTAAGCATAAACAGCTCCTCTAAACAAAAAAGACAGAAATTCCTTCACAATAACACCTCCTTATGCAATGGATCGAAAATTGGCTGGTATTTTGATCAGAACTGTATAAAGAAAAGATGGGCTTAAAAATTCCATATTTTTATGAGATGCACAGATTCTATAATTTGACAGAGAAGTGTAGATTACCTTGCATCGAAGATGAAAAGAAATGTAGCAAACTTTTACGACTCTTTCAATCATTTTAACGCATAAAAAAAGCTCCTTGAGATAAATGCACATATGCTATATATTAAAAGAATGTAACTATACAGGTTCAAAGTTCCGGGTTCACGCCTGCCCGCCGGACGGCAGGCGGGGTTCAATGGTTATTTGCTGAACCATTAACAGTTAAATGCGGGTTTTTCATGAGCCGGTTGAGGACTCTTGGCATGGACAATGGTTCATGGCTCCAAGTTGAACCCCTGAACGGTGAACCCCTGGCCCAGACCTGATTTCAAGAAGTTGGATTTAAGAGAGATACTTTTAAATAGTCATGAATTGCCTTCCTTGATAACGGCCATCGCACCAGGGCGGGCTTGAACCTGACAACCTGGGTAGTTACAAAAGAATAATAATTAATGTATGCCCTCGGTTATCAGGTATCAACTTTTAGAGGCAATTGAGTGGTTGAAAGGTTAACTTTGGATTTTTTACATTCAAGATTTAATTTTATCTGCTTAGGCAGAGACCTTGAAATTTGAGCTTTAAAAAGGTTAAAGCAACACATGTATACGGATTTCTACAACCTAAAAGAAAAGCCATTTAACCTGACTCCATCACCTCGGTTTCTATACTTGGGCGAGAGCCACAAAGAGGCTCTGGACCTTTTAACTTACGGGGTTATTGAGAGAAAAGGGCTTATTCTTTTAACCGGAGAGATCGGCACTGGCAAAACGACAATGGTTCATGCACTCCTCAACAATATTGATAAGACTACCCAGTATATCTATCTTTCCAATCCTCTTCTATCGCAAAAGGAGTTTATAGATTATCTGGCCTTTTCAGCTTTTAAAAAAAAGGTTCATTTCAAATCAAAGGCAGACTTTCTTTTCGAGTTTGAGGAGTTTTTGCGGCAATGTATGCAGGATCAAAAAAATTTTGTTTTGATCGTTGATGAGGCACATAATCTTTCTTTCAAGTTGCTTGAAGAGATCAGGATTCTTTCTAACATGGAGTTCGCTGATGAGAAATTGATTAATATCTTTCTGGTTGGTCAGCCTGAGCTTAATAAGAAATTGGGTGATCCAAGGTGCAAGCCCCTTCTCCAGCGTATTAGCAGTCGTTATCATATCCCTCCACTGGACTTTAAGGGTACCAGTGACTATATAGCTACCAGGTTAAAAATAGCCGGAGCGAAAAACGGGAATGATATTTTTATTAAAAGCACTATCAAGGCCATTCACCACTATTCAGAAGGATATCCACGGGTGATTAACATCCTGGCAGATAATTCCCTGCTTTTGGGTTATTCAAAAGGAAGAAAGAAAATAACCACTACCATGGTAAAGCAATGTTATGAGGATATGAGTTTGGAGGACTCTCAGAAGATGCAGGAACCATCTGAAATAAAAAAGATGAAGCCCGTTCATACTGGTCGTTACTGGAAGTGGGCTGCAGCCCTAATTTTTATAATAGTCATTGCGGCTGTAGGCATGAGTCAGATAAGGCGGGGTATTTTGGGGCGGTTGTCTGGTTTCATATCGGTTGGCCATCAAGTCCCTCTTGATAGAGTCCCAAGAGAGCAGGAGCAACTCCCTTCCGATGTTCAAACAGAGGATAGAAAAATTGAACCAGGCGATCTCATGCAACCGGAAGGACCAAAAGAGATACAGGGTATTCTCCAGAGGAAAGATAAAGAGTTTTTTAAATCTGTCATTGCTAGACCAGGAGATACCGTGATTCAGTTGGCAGCAAATGTTTATGGCCGGGCTGATGAAAAGATACTGAACCTGATACAGAAATATAATCCTGAAATCAAAGATATAAACTGGATTGATGTAGGTCAGGAGATCATTTTTCCACCACTGTCTTTATTAGATCAAGGCCCGACCTTTACCGTTCATATCGCATCTTTTGAACCCTTTAAACACGCTCGAGATATGTTTCAAGAGTTGCTGAAAGAGGGCTATGAGGTCTATATCATACCAGTATATGATACTCAGAAAGGGAATTTCTTTAAGGTTACCCTGGGGAATTTTAAAGACCGAAAGGAAGCTGAAAATTTTGCAGCCACGATCCTGAAAAAGGGTATCTCTGATTATGCGGAAGCCATATGGCTGGAGATGAGATGACTAAAAACGGGAAGATATCAAATACAAAGTCCTGTGATGAAATAGATGATCCATTTTACAGGCCAGGCACATGTCAGAATAATGCGAAAAATCAAAATCAATAAAAAAAAGGTTTACTCTTTCCTTTTTTCAGGTGTGATAGATGTCATTTGGGCTTTTGTTTGAAATTTCCTTATACTTTTATATGAAAGTTTTGTATAATAAATATATATTTTATTGAAATGGTTATGATAGATTTGTTCCATACTCTGGGAGGTAGAAATGAAATGCCCAAAATGTAGGTACATCAGTTTTGATTACAATGAGGTGTGCCCAAAATGTAACAAGGATCTTACCTCTGAACGGAAGAAAATGAATTTTCCTGACTACAAACCTAATCCCCCTTTTCTTCTGGGTGCTCTGACAGGTGATCTCAGTGACAGTGGATTTGGGATCAAGGTTGGCGCAGTGACCGATACGGAAGGCGTTGAGATAAAAGATTTGGAAATGCATCTTGACACTGAGACCCCTCAGGAAGCAACAAAGCCATCTGGAGCAGCAGAGGTCCTCGAACTTGATTCCCAAGACAGCAGGACAGAGATTGACCTTGAAGAGCCATCAGAATTGCAATTTGAACAGAAGGATAAAGAAATATTGCTGAAGCAGGAAGAGGAACCTGATGAAGACCTTTCCCTGGATTTGGGCGATCTATCATTAGATGAGGAAACCCCTTTAGTTAAAGCTACACAAGAGGAGACCTCGTATGGCACATCTGAACTGGTTACCTCAGAAATTGATAAGAAAAAGTTAGGTGTTTCTAAAGACCAGGAGGATTCTGAGTTAGAGTTGGACCTGGAAGAATCTGAGGATGAATCTTCATGAAAGGATTTAATCTGAATCGGCCTGCAGCTCTTTTAACTTATCAGCAAGCTGGGCCTTTTCTATGGCAATGGCTAAGGAGCCACTCAGAGTGTTGAACAACAAAAGGTCTTCCTTTCGGAATCCGTATGGTACCCGTACCGAATCCAGATAGATAGCACCGCTTATTTTTGAATTACTGATAATCGGAACACAGAGGACAGATCTAATTTTCGCGGTGCCCATATCCTCTAAAAGAGTGCTGGGCGGTTCATAAGCTGTGTCTGACATCCTGACTGCTTTTCCATCCTTAAATACCTTGTCCACCACAGGCTGGCTATAATAGATAGCCTTAGCGCCTTGATCTTGTCTTGACCTGCCATTCACCTGAGTTATTTGCATTTTTTCATTATTGTAAAGCAGAATGGCTACTCTATCAATTCTCGGGAGGGTCTCGAAGAGGTATTCCAGGATCTTTTCGAAAATTTCATTGATATTTAACGATTGCCTTAAGAGTTCTGAGACCTTGTAAATCAAGGCTAGGTTTTTGGGTGACCTTGAGCGTCTATCTTTCTCTGAGGTGTCCTTTTCATTTTGGTTTCCCTTGTACGAGGGGGGCAATAGATGCTTTTTATCCAAAGCGTTGTATGAGGAAATTTCACCGAGACGTACCACAGTATTTCCTATAGAAATAGTATCCCCTTCGTCTACCTCAAAGCCTTCACCTGGTTCAATTAACTCACCATTAATCATGGTACCGTTAGTGCTTTTTAGATCCTCGACAAGGAATTTTTTCCCTATTCTGAATATTTTTATCTGCTTTCTGGAAATCGTTACATCCTTGATTTGTATGTCATTTCTTGAGGACCTGCCGATAAATACAGTCTCACCGTCAAGATCAAAGGTTTTGCCTTTAAAGGGTCCTTCTATGACGTAAAGCTTGGCCATAACATGCTTTCCTTGCTACATATAATGTTTTTAAGGATTCATTTCTGTGTGAGAGTAGTATAGGAAAAAGGTAATTATGTGTCAATGGAAAAGGCAATATGGCGGTTGGACTTGAT
>JAUWZC010000030.1 GCA_030615565.1 Desulfobacteraceae bacterium
TTTAAATTTTGCTATCATAGAGATAGCAAAATTGTTAACCGCAAGCAGAGTTGGAATATATTCAATAGCACCATAGTGCCCCGTAACTATAATGACACCGTTTCCTTTTAATAAGTTTCTATTTAAAACTATCAAATCATCGCTTATGATATTGTTCTTTAGAAACTTAGTTGCTTTTTCAGGCTCCTCAAACGCAATGAACAATTTTTCATAATAATGAGATAATATGCCATCCAATACCTTTTTCATGATCACTCTTATATTAGCTTCTTGATCCCTATATCCAATAACTTCAGAAATAGCATTTTTTATACACCTCTTTTCTCTTCTATTGAGAAAGAAATATAATCTTCCAAATAGAAATATATATATTTTGGCTATATTCCAGCCGAAGGTCAGATACAAAAAAACATTAAGCCTCATTTGCAAAAATTTGCTCAAGCTTATATGCATGAAGATTGCCCCAATAATTTAATTAACTCACCTTAAATAAATCCTTTCAAAATATATGCCAAATTTTGAATAATTCGTCTGCCTTTAAAAAATACACCTGAGAACAATAAAGGGAGTTCTTAACTCTAAATTAATGAAACATAATTTGAGTATGCACAAAAAACTGTGCAAATATGCACAATTTCATGTGCATATTTATTAAAAGTTTGAGCGGTTTTATCCGGACTGAAAATCTTGACCCTTATTAAATTCTATGTTCATATAATATAATCCCTCAAGATTGGCCCTTTACATTCCAATCTTTTCAGCTAAACTGAATTGAACATGGGAGTTAAATAATGGCAGAAGTCGAAAAAAGAGCTACAATTCTTGTTGTTGATGATGAACATGGGGTTCGTCAGTCCTTTTATGTGGTTTTAAAAGATGAATTTAATGTCCTTTTGGCTGAATCCGGAACCGAGGCAATAGATATCTTTTCAAAAAACTCCGTTGATTTAATTCTGCTTGATATCCTTTTACCTGATATTGATGGTATTGAATTACTTGAGAGACTGAAAGAGTTGGACCCAAATACCGAGATCATCATGGTCACTGCAGTCAAAGAGATTCAGACAGCAGTAAAGGCAATTAAACTGGGTGCCTACGAATACATCGCCAAACCATTCATTGTAGATGACGTAATAACACTTATCCACCGTGTCTTAGAGAAACATAACCTTGTGAAAGAGGTTACCTACCTTAGAAATGCACTGGAAAGGTATCAACCCTTTGAAAAGATGGTAGGCAAAGATAAAAAGATGAGGAAAATCTTTGAGCTGATATCAAAGATTTCTGAAAGTGATGGAACGGTTCTTATCCAGGGGGAAAGCGGAACAGGAAAGGAACTGGTTGCCAGGGCTATACATCGCCGCAGTTCCAGAAAGGACCATCCTTTTGTCGTTATAAGTTGTGCCGCTATACCCTCAACGCTCATGGAAAGCGAGATTTTCGGTCATAACAAAGGCGCCTTTACTGGAGCTGTCAATACCACCATGGGCAAGCTGGAGATCGCCCATAAAGGAACTGTCTTTCTGGATGATATTGACTCCCTGGATATAAATATGCAGGGCAAACTCCTCAGAGTGATTCAGGAGAAGGAATTTGAAAGATTGGGGAGCACCAAAGTAATCAAGATTGATGTAAAATTCATTGCTGCTTCCAATAAAGATTTGGGAGAGCTAATTTCAAAAGCTGAATTTAGGCAGGATCTCTTTTATCGGCTGAATGTCTTTCCTGTAAAGCTACCCCCTTTGCGAGAGAGAAGGGACGATATTCCTTTACTTCTGAACCGCCTTTTGGAGTTGCATTCCAAGGGTGGGAGTGCCCCGGCGAAGAGCTTTTCTCAGGACGCTATTCAAATATTGATGAAATACGATTGGCCTGGCAATATCAGGGAGCTCGAAAACTTAGTCGAAAGGTTATCTACCCTATGTAAAGAGCCCGTTATTCATCTCAAGGATATCCCGATTTTTACTATAACTAAAACAGAAATCAAGGATATGCCTCTCAAAGAGGCAGTCAAAACCTTTGAAAAACAGTATGTTGGTGCTATCCTTGAAAGTGTTGACTGGAATAGAACCAAGGCGTCTGAAATACTTGGTATTCATCGTAACACGCTTTTGGCTAAAATAAATGAATTAGATAGGAAGATATAAGGACTTAAATTAGGCCGCAGATCTTCGCAGATAGCCGCAGATAATTATTCTATTAATTCTTTATATTTAAAAAATCTTGATAATCTGCGTTTATCTGTGTCCAAAAAGGAATTTCCTATACATTATATTTATCCCCTCCTTTTCCGCCCATCATTTTAAGATCCCTCTTTTGATATCTATTTCTCCATAAAAATTTCACATTAGAGTCGAAATGCACAAAAAAATGTGCATCTCTGCACAAAATAATTGGCATTGGGCATTAGTAATAAAGGAGAAATACTATAATATCAATAAGTTATAAGATGGCACGGCAATTGCTTTTTAAAATTGTAGAAGTTGCGAGGGTATTATATTGAAAATTCGAAGGCTGCTGGCATTGCTCACGAATTCAATTTATAAAGATATTAACAGGGTTTAATCATACATCAGGATCAGGAACATCCATCTACTAATACTCAAAACGAGGCAGTATGGCATCATTTCCTATAAGAAACTTAAGCTTTAAGGAAAAGGCATTACGATACAAGCTTTTGATTATTGAATCTTTAGTTTTTATCCTACCTGTTCTTATTCTCTCCTATATTTTTAATAGAAATAATTTCTTTTTAGAACTTTCTCAGATTGTTATTTTTGCCTTAACCCTTGCTCTTATTCTAGCCGGTTTGATTATCCTCCGTCAAATTTTCGACAGATTCTCCACAATAGCCAACTCAATTAAGTTGGCAAAAGATGGTGATACGCATTTAATAGACATGCAAAAAGATACAGCCGAACTCCATGAGATAACCATTTCTTTTAACAATCTTATTGAGAAATTCGAAGAGGCAAACGAGGAGTTACAACGCAGGGTATTTGAGTTATTTGCCATTAAAGAACTCACCGAAATTGCCAGCAAAAGCTTAGATATTGACGATATACTGAATATTCTTATGGAAAAGGCCATGGCTGTATCTAAGGCACAAATCGGATCAGTGTATATGGTTGAATCCGAAAAAAAGCGCTTTCGTATTATAGCATTGAGGGGATTGGAATCAGGACCCAAAAAGAACTCTTACATAAATATCAATGAATCCTTGGCACAAGTTGTTCTCTTTGAAAAGAAGCACCTCCTAGTTCAAGACATTGAGACCGATCCAAGGACCAAAAGGCCAAACGATCCTAAATACGGACCACCATCATTCCTAAGCATGCCGATTTTTATAAGAGAAGATTTGATAGCGGTCTTGAATCTTTCCCATAAAGAAACAAAGCAAGTCTTTGATTCAAACGATGAGCACATTTTGTCCATAATGATCGCTGAAATTGGCTTTGCTTTAGAAAATGCCCAGCTTCATTCACAGGTAGTGGAACATATAAAAGATCTTCAAGAGAGCACAGTAGAACTGACCAATGCCAATGATCAACTTAAAAAAGAAATCAACAAAAGGAAGCGGGCGGAGGAGGCCTTTCAGGAGAGTGATAAGAAGTATCAAACAATACTTGAAAGCATCGAAGAAGGCTATTACGAGATTGACCTTGCTGGGAATCTGACTTTTTTCAATGAATCTCTATGCAAGATATTGGGGTATTCCCGTGACGAATTATTGGGCATGAACAACCGGGATTACACTACTCCGGAAACCGCCAAGAGAATGTATCAGATCTTCAACCAAATATACCGTACAGAAAAACCAGCAAGTGTAACAGACTATGAAATCATCAGAAAAGATGGAATTAAAAGGGTTATTGAACTGTCTGCTTCTCTTATGAGAAACGATCGAAACCAGCCGATCGGATTCCATGGTATTGTCCGTAATATCTCTGAACGCCTCCAGGCCGAGGAAGAAAAAAAGAAACTTGAGACCCAACTCCAACAATCACAAAAGATGGAAGCCATAGGAACACTTGCTGGTGGCATTGCCCATGACTTTAACAATATTTTATCGCTCATCATCGGATACACCGAGCTGGCAATGACTAATTTGCCTGAAGAAAGCCGTGCCCGGGCCAATATGAATAAATTGCTTAAAGCAGGGGAGCGAGCAAAAGACCTGGTGAAACAGATCCTCACCTTCAGCCGTCATACCGAACAGGAACAAAAGCCGGTTCTGATACACCCAATTGTCAAGGAAGCACTCAAACTATTGCGGTCAACATTACCCACTACTATAGAAATCCACCAGAACATCTCTTCTGCTAGCATGGTACTGGCTGATCCAACACAGATACATCAGGTGATAATGAACCTTTCTACCAATGCATATCATGCTATGAGTGAAAAAGGTGGCGTTTTAGAAGTGAGCCTTACTGACATAGAGCTTGACTCTGACTTTACTGCCCGACATCTGGACACATATCCGGGGCCATACCTGAGACTTACTGTAAGTGATACAGGTCATGGTATTGAAAAGAAGGCCATAGATCGGATATTTGAGCCCTATTACACTACTAAAGAGAAGAGCGGAGGAACAGGGATGGGGCTTGCCGTAGTTCATGGAATTGTAAAAAGTCATAGTGGGGCGATCACTGTGTATAGTAAGCCAGGCAAAGGGTCAACATTCAACGTGTTTCTTCCCAGAATTGAAAGTGCTGAAGCAGTGGAAGAAACCGAATCCCGTCTTGGCAGGATTCCAACAGGCAAGGAGCAAATACTCTTCATTGATGATGAGCCAGCCATTGTTGATATTGGCAAAGGAATGTTGGAGCATTTGGGGTATAAAGTCGAAGTTAGAACAAGTCCTATTGAGGCCCTGGAGGCCTTTAAAGCACTGCCTGACAAATTCGATCTAATCATCAGCGATATGACCATGCCGAAGATGACAGGTGATGAGTTAGCCAAAAAATTCATGGCTATTCGCCCTAATATTCCGATTATCCTGTGCACTGGGTTCAGCGAACGTATCAATGAAGAGAAGGCAAAAGCAATTGGAATTCGGAAGCTTATCATGAAGCCTATTGTCCAGCGTGAAATGGCGGAGGCTATTCGGCAGGTGCTGGCCGAAAAAGTCCCATTATGATCCCAGCCTTTTTATTTTAAGATTGCGTTTTAACATCGGCAATCAATCTATCCAAAGTAACAAAGTCAAGGATAATTCCAGTTTTAATATAATCAAGATATCCTTGCTCCCCTTCTCATATTGCCCTGAAATTTCTTTATCCCCTCATAGAGCTTAACTAACATTTGTTTTTAGGGAAAATTCTTTAGAAAAGAAAACTTGAGCTTAACTTCTCTAAGATAGAGATAAGAATCACGAAAATAAAAGAAACCCCCTTTGGTTTAAATAAAAACTAAAAGGGGATCTTGGGAATGGTAAACTAAGAGTTTTTATGTAATCTCAACATGATTGCAAGGATAGATGAAGAAATAACATCGAGAGCTGGTCTAATAATATTTGATGGATTCATGTAATCTATCTTAGGTAGTGGAAATAAGGGCTCAAGAACGGCGAAGAATAGACAAAAAGAAAAGTAATCTTATGTTAGCCATCTTTTACGGCGCTTATAGTGTTTGACATCCCTGTAGCTCTTCTTTTTACCTACCTCAGTAAGGCCGAGATAAAATTCCTTCACATCGGCATTCTCCTGGAGTTTTTCTACAGTGTCATCCAGAACTATCCTGCCATTCTCCATAACATATCCATGACTTGCAATGGAAAGGGCCAGACGTGCATTCTGCTCTACAAGAAGTATGGCAACCCCTTCTTCACTATTAATCCGCTGGATGATTTCAAAAATTTCAGATACCAGAAGAGGGGCCAGGCCCATAGAAGGCTCATCCAGGAGCATCAGTTTAGGGTTGGCCATCAGTCCCCTGCCTATGACCAACATCTGCTGTTCACCACCACTCACATAACCTGCGAGGATGTTCTTTCGATATGTAAGACGTGGGAAATAATCATAAACCATCTTAATGTCCTCTTTCATCTTTTTACTGCTCTTTTCTGTATGAGCACCAGCAATAAGATTCTCCTCAACTGTTAAGTCCTCAAATACTCGTCTTCCTTCCATGATCTGAAATATTCCCATCCGAACTATATCCTCTGGATATTTCCTGTCGATTCTCTGTCCCATAAAGCTGATAGATCCATCAGTAACCTCCCCATCTTCCGACTTTAAGAGACCTGATATGGCCTTCAAAGTAGTTGTTTTTCCTGCCCCATTATTACCAAGGACGGTAATTATCTGCCCATCATTCACTTGAAGTGACATACCTTTCAAAACAAGTATTACATTGTGATAGATAACCTCAATGTTGTTGACGACTAATAGCGGCTCCATCTTTACTCCACTCTTTTGTATATTAAACCCGGGCTCTTGACCAGGGAATAGGTTCTTCCGGGATGAAGGTAGGATAACAAGTCATCATTCCAATCAAGCCCCCAACCTGGAGTAGGTGAGGTCTTCTTCGCCCAAATAGGCCTTGATTACATGTTCATTATGCCTGATCTCTTCTGGTGCTCCTTCGGCAATCTTAATCCCGAAATCCAGCACACAGACCCTATCAGATATATCCATCACAACTCCCATATCGTGCTCGATAAGGATAATGGTAACCTCCCATTCTTCGTTTATGTCCAGAATAAATCTGGCTATGTCTTCTGTCTCTTCCAGATTCATACCGGTGGCCGGTTCATCTAAAAGAAGTATTTTAGGTTTTATGGCAAGTGCCCTGGCCAATTCAACCCTCTTTTGGAGTCCGTAAGGCAGGGAATGAACTATACTTTTTCTTATCTGTTCGATTTCCAGAAGATCTATGATATCCTCTTCAACATGTTTACGAAAGGCCATTTCTTCATTTCGGGTCTTGCCATAGTAAATACCTCCCGAAATAAACCCGGACTTCATGTTGATATGCCCACCGAGTTTAATATTATCAAGGACTGTCATGTGGGCAAAAAGTTCCACATTCTGAAAGGTTCGGGCAATGCCCAGACTGGCTATCCTGTGAGGTTTTAGATAAGTGATATCTTGACCTTCAAAGATAATTTTCCCTTTTTCCGGATGGTAGAAGTGATTTATACAGTTCAAAAGGCATGTCTTTCCTGCCCCATTAGGACCAATGATTGAAAATATTTCCCCTTTTTTAATGCCAGTACTTACTCCATCCAGGGCTTGAAGGCCACCGAAGGCGAGGTGGATATCCTCTACTCTAAGTTGGTATTCTTCTTTATTTCCCATTTTCTAATCCTATTGGTTCGGTCTGTTTGATCTTAACCTTGGTCTTCATCCGGTACCCCTTACCATCCCGGTACTTGATATCTGCCTCTATTTCGAGTTCTTCTTTATCTCCATAAAGGGCATCGATCAGCTCTTTATATCTACCTTCCACAAATTTCCTCCTAACCTTTCTTGTCCTGGTTAATTCATCGTCGTCAGGATCAAGTTCCTTATACAAAAGCACAAACCTCTTCACCTTGGCTACTTTAGGAAGAGACTCATTTGTCTTTCCTACCTCTTTTGCAACAAGATCATATACCTCATCTTTCTGAGAAAGATCCGTAAATGTTGTATAAGGGATCTGATTGTTTTCTGCCCATTTACCAACATTTCCCATGTCAATAGAGATCATGGACGCAATAAATGGCTTCTCCTTCCCAATAATCACTGCATCAATAATGTAGGGGCTGAATTTTAATTTGTTCTCGATAAGCTGAGGAGAAAATCTACTTCCATCGGCCAATTTCATAACATCCTCCATCCTGTCAATGATAATAATGTGACCATCATCCTCTATAATGGCTGCATCGGCAGAATGAAGCCAACCATCTTTAAGGGTCTCTGCTGTGGCCTCAGGATTTTTGTAATAGCCTTTAAAGATAGTATCGCCCCTTGAGAGCAGCTCTCCGGTATCTGTGATTTTAAATTCAATTCCTGGCAAGGCCTTTCCAACGGTATCCAGGCGGATGTCATCAGTCCGATGTATTATAGATGCTGCAGTCTGCTCAGTCATGCCATAGGCCTGCTTTATATTAACTCCAAGGGCCTGAAACATCTGAAATATCTCAGGTCCAAGGGGGGCACCACCTGTATAAACATGCCTGAGATTGGAAAGGCCTAAATAATTTTTCAAAGATCTAAAGAGGAAAAGATAACCTATCCAGTTTAAGACCTTCCACCAAATCGGTAGTTCTTTTTTTTGCAGCTTATAATCTGATATCCTATAACCCACCTTTAAAAAGATATTATAGGCCATTCTCTTTATCCAGGCAGCATCTTGTATCTTAACCTGTATATCGGAACACATCCTCTCCCATATCCGCGGTGGGGCCAGCAGGATATGTGGACCAATTTCTCGGATATTCTCCTGCACGGTCTCCACCTTCTCGGGAAAGTTTACTGTAAATGCCTTATATAAAGGCCAGTAAACACCATATTCCTGCTCACCTATCCAGGGAAGGGGCAGGAATGAGACATATTCATCCGTATCCTGAGCTGGATCAACCTGATCATGGAACTTGACAACACTGGCCATATTTTTTTGCGTGATCATACTTCCCTTTGGCAGACCCGTTGTTCCTGATGTATAGTTGATCATCCCCACATCTTCAGGTGTAATCTTTTCAATCATTTCATCAAATAGGTTTGGTTCCCTCTCGGCAAGCCCCCTTCCTGTTTTCTGCACCTCTTTAAAGAAGATCAAAAGTGGATCATCATAATGTCTCATCCCTTTTGGATCATCAACAATAACATTAATTACCTTCGGACATTTCTCTTTTATTTCTAAGATCTTATCGGCCTGCTCCTGATCCCCGCCAACCACAAAGGTAGAATCAGAATGATTGATGATGTATTCCACTTGATCTAAGTGGCTGTCTGGATATATTCCCACAATGGCCCCACCCAGACATTGGACTCCAAGCTCAGAATAAAGGGCCTCTGGCCTATTGTCACCAATATAAGAGAGCTTGTCTCCACGCTTAAAACCGAGTTTATGGAGTCCAAGGGCAAAATCCCTTACATTCTCATAGTATCCCTTCCAGGTAACAGGGTGCCAGATACCAAATTCCTTTTCCCTAATAGCGACCTTTTTATCGCCATACTTTATGGCATTTCTCCTTAATAGTTCAGGAAGTGTTGAGATTTCCATGATAAAAAATTTTCCTCTATGTCTTTAAAGAAGAGGTTAATCTAAATAGATCCAGTCCGAGACAGAGTCAAATTTCAAGGTCTTTGAATTACCGCGTACAATTCTTCCCACGGGGATACTGTTGTTTTTCATGGTAACCGGAGGCATGAGGCCACCCACATCAAAATTTTTGATAGATGCAAGGGCCTTGGCCAAACTGTCTCCTGTAATGGTTCCTTTCTTATCGGCACGCCTTAGTGATTCAATAAAAAGCGTAGTACCCATGAAAACCTGCATATACGCCTGGGGACGATAGTCGGCGAATTTGGGATGATGCTTTTTGGTCCATGCCCTGATCTTTCTGATCATAGGGAACTCGTCCTGATAATAGTAGGAATAGGTCGTCACGCCCATATACTCACTGGCCAGTGGGCCCAATTGATCTAAAAGGTGCTTCTCTGTTCCCCAGAATGTGCCCATGAACTTACATTTAAGTCCATAGTCCTTGGCCTGTTTGATTACTGTCTGAACAGGAGTAGTCACAAATCCATGAAAGATGCAGTAATCCACCTTTTTTCGTTTCATATCCAGTATCTGGGTAGATATATCCACACCCCCTACTTTAGAAATCTCTTCGGCTACCAGGTTCAGGCCCAATTTTGGAGCTGTCTTTCGTCCGTAGGGAATCGGCTCCCGCCCAAATTCGGTATCGCTGTAGAAAAAGGCTATATTGGCGCCCGGTTTTTCTTTGGCAATGTACTTAAGAAGGACCCCGAACTGCTCATTATATGTTGGCATGGGAAGAAAAAGGTAGGGGTTTTCTTTTGGATTGGCCGCTACCGCGGCACAGGTGTAGGCAGAGTAAAGAACCTTATAACGGCTCTTGATCTCAGGGCCCAATAACTTGGTCATGCCTGTGCTTTGTGCCCACATACACTGGGGTTTATACTGGGCATAAAGACGTTTAAATGCGGCGATTCCCACATCGTTTTTATATTCACCATCTGCCCAGTAGTAATGAATCTTTTTCCCGTTGATACCTCCCTCTTCATTGGCCATGTTTATTACATCTTCCATGGCATCCGCACCATGGATCCCGGCAAAGGCAAATCGCCCAGTAAAGGGGTGTACCGCACATATGGTGATCTTTTGTTCCGCCTTGGCTATAGTGGGTATATTGAGTACCCCCAAGCATAAGATTAAACTGAGAATAAAAATGCCTGTTTTTTTCATAATGCCTCCTCATTGATTTATAAGTTAAAGGTTTATTTGTTAGACCTATAGTTAAACTCACCTCCTTTCTAACCCAATTTTTCAATAGGAAAAGGGCCAGAGCCTGAAAAAACTCTTTATCCGGTTCCAGATTTCAGCCAGACCAAGAGGTTCGAAAAGAAGGAAAAGAACAATCAACAGTCCAAAGATAACCCCTTTCATGGGTACGAAAATCTCTTCGTTGCCGGGTGCATATATTTTTACAATTTCGGATAGATAACTCAGAAGCTCTGGGATCAGGGTCATGAAAATGGCCCCAAAAATGGAACCCAATATGCTCCCCATGCCTCCCACTATAATCATGGCAAGATACTGGATACTAAGGAAAAGGGGGAAATGGTCTGGGGTAACAACCTTCAAAAAGCTGACCCATAATGCCCCTGCTATACCAGCATAAAAAGAGCCTATAGCAAAGGCGCTCAGTTTATATCGAAAGAGATTAATCCCTATAATTTCGGCAGCAAGATCCCGGTCGCGAATAGCTACAAATGCCCTGCCCATCTTGGAACGAACCAGGTTCCGTGCGTAGCCCACACCAAGTACAACAAAGAATAAGGTAATCCAGTAAAACTCCTTTTCGGTAGTAAATTCAAGACTGCTTATCCTGGGCGGTGGGATATGAATTCCGGTGATGCCCTTGGTCATGGATTCCCAGTGGACAAAGATAAATTCAAAGATAAATTGGGCAGCTAAGGTGGCTATACAAAGATAAAGACCCTTTACCCGCAGAGATGGTATGCCGATAATCATACCAGCCAATGCCGCAACAAGACCGGCAAAAGGGAGGGACAACCAAAAAGAAAATCCCAAACGAGTGATCATTATTGCTGAGGTATAGGCTCCAACGCCAATAAAAGCTGCATGGCCGAGAGAAATCTGCCCGGTAAATCCGGTCAGAAGATTCAAGCCTATAGCCCCTATTATTGCAAAGCCAATCATGTTGGCCACATAAAGCATATAGTAATTGGCAATGAAGGGAAAGATAATGAGAAAGATAAAAAATAATGTTAGCCAGAACTTAACAAAATAAGACTGAAAGATCTCTTCGTCCTTTATGTAATCTTCCTTGAAATCACCGCACCTCATACCTTAAACCCTTTCAATTGTCTCTTTACCAAACAATCCATATGGCCTGATCATGAGAATGATCACCAATATAAAAAACGGAGCAACCTCCTTGGTACCTCCACCAACAAGTGGGTCTATGTAAAGACCGGTTAAATTTTCCAGAATTGCAACAATAAAGCCGCCCAGGATTGCCCCCCCGATACTGTCCAGACCGCCTAAGATAATAACAGCAAGCACTTTCAGGGCAACATCACCCATATAGACACTTATACCGGTTATATTCCCGATAACGATCCCCCCGATAAAAGAGGCCATGGCACCAAAACTCCATGCCAGAGCAAAGATCCACCTGACGCTAATGCCCATGGAAAGGGCAGCCTGCTGATCGTTGGCCGTAGCCCGCATAGCTACACCGGTCCTGGAAAATTTGAAGATTAAAAGGAATATAATCGTGCCAATAATAGCAAAAATAAAGCCCCACAAAAGCCCTGAGGGGACCATTGAAAAGCCAAGATTCAGGGGTTCTGGGGGAAAGATCTCAGGAAAGCTCCGGAAAGAAGGGGTCCAGATCATATACATGACCCCTTTAAGGATAACACCTAGACCAATAGTAACCATTATTACTGAGATAATTGGCTCACCGATAAGGGGTCTTAAGATAAGCCGTTCGATAACAAAGCCAAGGGCAAATGCCAGAAAAAGGGTAAGGATGAATGCAAGATAAAAAGGGGCACTCAATTGCATAAGTGCGGTAAAGCAAATGAATGCACCCAGGGTCATGAACTCACCCATGGCCAGATTGAGGACACTGGTGGCCTTATAGATAAGCACAAAGCCGAGGGCAATCAGTCCATATACACCACCAGCGGCTAAACCGGTTACGATGACTTGCAGTAGAATATCCATTCAGAAAGACTCCTTAATCTTAGCGTTATAAATAAGGCCATTTCTGTAATGCCTAACAAAAGCTGATATATGGGCTCTAGAGAAGTTGAATCTGATATAGGATAGATTCCTGAAAAAAGAATAGAGCAAAGGGTGTGTGCTAATAGAGGAGTTAATCTGCACTCTGCAATTGTTTATCATGTTAGGCAAAAGCAAATTGATTAATTTTTAAGGACTTGTTTCACTTATTATACCTTAGTATCTTTTTTGTCAAATAAAACAATATAATAAGGCAACTGGTTTCACCTGGCTGCGTTAACAATCTCGGCCACATCTTGATAAAGGGCTTTAGTTAGGCTCCCAATGACTTATCCTAACCATCTCGTTTTTATAATGTTTCACTTCCCGATAGCCCTTCCTTTCACCAACTCTGCTGAGACCATTCCACAAGCAATGTCTAAATATGCATGCTTTGCGAGCCAGGACTGGGCCAGAGTTACGTTTCTCGTCTTCTTCCGTTACCGTCACCATCAACCGATACGGGCTTTGTCACCCTAACCGTCACCGATTCATTACGTTTTTATAATTTGACATTTATAGTTCAATATTTTCATGCTTTTTGACTGATAGATATGAGTCTTACCTGAATCTTTCTATGGCTCCTTCTATCAGGCTTTTAATTTCATCAAGCCTTTCTTTTGATAGTGCTTCGAATCTTAGTACAAGCACTGGCTGAGTATTAGAGGCCCTCACCAATCCCCAACCATCATCAAAGACAATCCTGACGCCATCCACATCAATTATTTTATATTGTTTGCTAAATTCACTTTTTAGCCTATCTACAAGCCCAAATTTTTCAGCGTCAGGGCACTCTACCCTAATCTCAGGTGTAGCATATGATTTTGGAACATCTTCTAAAAGCTCGCTCAATGATTTACCCGTCTTGGATAGTATCTCCAACAGCCTACATGATGCATAGATGGCATCATCATAACCAAAATACCTATCTGCAAAGAACATATGACCACTCATCTCTCCTGCCAGAAGGGCCTTGCTTTCCTTCATTTTGTTCTTTATCAGAGAATGCCCTGTCTTCCACATAATGGCATTTCCACCATGGGCTTCAATGTCTTTATCCATCCTCTCCGAACATTTAACCTCAGAAATAATGGTTGCCCCAGGATTTTCAGCCAGGATATCCCTTGCAAAAATGAGCAAAAGCATATCTCCAAAGACAATATCACCTGAGTTATCTACAACTCCAATCCTGTCTCCATCTCCATCAACGCCGATACCGACATTAAGGTTGTGCTTTCTAACCTCTTCAATGAGATCTTTCATATTGTCTAGAACGGTGGGATCTGGTTCATGGTTAGGAAAGGAGCCATCCATATCACAATAAAGATCGTGGAGGTCACAGCCAAGGGTTCTTAAAATCTTTACCCCTACAGGCCCTGCTGTTCCATTTCCGGCATCAAACCCAACTTTGATCCCGGGGGCTAATTTAATATCCCCTATGATCCTACCTATATATGGCTCAATGATTTCCTCTGAAAAACATGTCCCCTTTCCCTTCACAAAATCAGCCACTTCGATAAGCCCCCTTACCTTCTGAATCTCTTCCCCATAGATAGTATCAAAACCGCTGCATATCTTGAAGCCATTGTATTTAGGCGGGTTATGGCTTGCTGTAACCATAATCCCTCCATCGGCCTTTAGGTGCCGTAAAGCAAAATAAAGGGTTGGGGTAGGGCAGACACCTACATCTACCACATCACAGCCGGTAGATATGAGGCCCTCTGTAACCCCATCTCCTACCCTGGGTGAACTCAACCTGCAGTCCCTTGCCAATACGATCTTTCTTTTTCCTAAGCCCTTGAAATAGGTGCCGAACCCTTTTCCCAGGATAATAAATTCATCCTCTTTAATATCCTCACCTATTACACCCCTTATGTCGTATTCTCTATAAATCTCTGGGTTCATATATCCCTCATTTAATTGTTGTCGGTGGATCGTTGTCTGTTGTTTCCGAATTCCGGAACTCGGAAGCCGTGGAACCTTTCTGCCATTATGTACAGGCAGGAAAGATCGAAAGAAAAATCAATTGAAACACCTAGCAACCAACATATCGGTAATTTTTGTATTTTCCAATGATTTCAAAATACAACTGACCAATAACAACGGACTACGGACACTCTCTATTTTTGAGAGTTACAAGATTTTATCTCTCCCCTGGGATCTTAGTAGCTCAACAAGCTTTCTCACATCCTGAGACCTCTCTCTTTTGCATACCAAAAGGACATCCTCATCTTCTACAATAACCAGATCCTCCACACCCAGGAGTGCAACCAGTTTTTTTGGGCTATAAACAATACATTTAGAAGAATCAAGATTGATTATATCGCCCATGAAGGCATTTTTATTACTATCCATAGGCCAGTATTGAGCTGCAGATGGCCAAGATCCCACATCGTTCCAACCAAAATCCCCCCTTATCATCAAAACATGCTTTGACCTTTCTATAACACCATAGTCAATAGAGATAGCTTCCATTTCTTTGTAGGCCTCTTTGATCGCTCCTGATTCTTCATTCTTACCAAGGGATGACCTTATTTTCATAAGCCCTTTAAAATTATGAGGGAGGTATTCTTCAATTTCCTTGAGCATGCTCGAGGCTCTCGAGATAAAGATACCACTATTCCAAAAAAAGTTGCCTTGCTTGATAAAAAGCCTAGCCTTGTTTATGTCAGGTTTCTCATGAAAGGATTTAACAGAATATATAACATTCTTTTTATCTATTAATTCATCTGTCTCTATATATCCATAACCAGTTTCTGGCCCCCTTGGAGGAATCCCAATTGTAATAATAAAATCCCCTTGAGAGGCCTGATAGGCACCTGCCAGTATGGTCTGGTGAAACCTTTTTTTATCCTCAATATAATGATCTGCAGGCAGAATTACCATAACAGCATCTGGATCATCTCTTTCTATAAAAACAGTAGATATTCCAATGGCAGGGGCAGTATTTTTCCCAAAGGGTTCAATTATTATATTTTCTTCTGGTATCTCGGGAATTGTTCTCTTGACAGCATCTGCCTGGGATAAGGTGGTTACTATCTTTATCCTGCTTGAAGGTATAATGGGTTTGATGATTTCAATCGTTTTTTTAAGAAGAATCTCATCCCCGGTTATATTAAGGAGCTGCTTTGGCCTGTTTTTTCTGCTCCGTGGCCAGAACCTGGTTCCACTTCCCCCGGCCATTATGACAGCATA
>JAUWZC010000219.1 GCA_030615565.1 Desulfobacteraceae bacterium
CTCGGGACCATCAACCCAAACAGTCTGTCCATTGTAAGGGCCTGTTTTCAAAACGAAATCCTTGACTGTGTGAGAACAGGCCACCGCACACCCCAACCAGCAACCATCGAAACCTGGATGGAACTTTTTACGGTATGCCTCCTTGCCAAGGTTCGGTGCATCTGGATGGCTCCCGAATTGAAAGTTCTTGGTTGGAAGAAGATCGTAGTCATTCATAATAGTTACCAGATGTGAAGTTCCAATATTAGCCATCTCGTTCTGTTTGGGATCAAGGGTTTTGATCTCTTTGGTGTATGCCCGTCCCACTCTCTTTAGCCTATCGAAATCAGCAGGGTGGTTAATATCTGACACCATTTTGGAGAATTTGATAACTATGGCCCTTATCTTCTTGTCCCGAAAAACGGTCCCGGTACCACCACGGCCAGCCTGTTTATAACGGAAGGTCTTGCGAGCACTGTCATACCAGGAGAAGTTGAGGCAACCCATTAAGGTATGTTCTGCCCCAGAGCCCGCCGACACAGTTGATATGGCCCTAAGGTTTCCCTCGCTATACTTATTAGCAAGGGCTGCACCGAGAAGGTGTGAATCCTTTGGAAACCCTTCTGCATCCTCGATCCTTACCATGCCCCTGTCACCGTCTATTACTATAACGATGTCGTTGTCAGCCTTACCTTGGATCTCCAGTGCATCCCAACCTGCAAATTTAAGATATGGGCCAAAATACCCGCCCACATTGGAATCCATAACAGATTGTGTTAGTGGTGATATGGTTATCACAATGCTCTTGCCGCTGCCTGGGAAAAGGGGGTTTCCGCCAAGCGGCCCGCAGGCAATGCATATCTCGTTTTCCGGATCATTCCATTTGATTTTTTCGCTAATTGCATTCCATAACAACCACAGACAAAACCCCCGACCGCCGGTAAATATCTTTTTCATTTCATCTGTGACTGGTTTGCTCGAGATCTTATTATCAGAAAGATTTATATATAACGTCCGATTGTTATAACCCCTTTCAATTGGACTAATTGAGTACTCGAATCTGTTTAATTTTTTTTTATGATTCCTCTCAAAAGAGCCCATTTCATAACCTCCTGAGACAAAAAACTTTTTTGGTTCTTAGATTTATCAATTCAGAAAAGGCCTCATTACCCGTAAATAATGAGTTCAATGTTACAACCCTGTGAACACTTACAAATTATTTGCAATCTAGACCATTTCCTCTTCAAAAACAAGTTTTCCCGTCTTAAAACGACCAAAGGAAAAACAAGATAGATCAATTGTCTGATATTTTCCGAACTGGATTAGCTCTGACACACATTTTCCTATTGCTGGAGACTGCTGCAGACCATGTCCACTAAAGCCGACCGCACCATAAAGCCCCTGGATATCACCAATATGACCGATAATTGCATTTCCATCCAATCTATTCATGGCATAGAGCCCTGCCCAACCCCTGATTAATTTGGCGGTATCAAATGTGGGAACCCTTTCGGCAACTTGAGGCCAAACTACATCCATGAAATAATCCCGATCCCACTCAAAATTATAGCCAGGTTGCTCATCATGGATTGATTTACCGGTTAAGATGGTTTTACCAGATTCATGGCGAAAATAGAGGAGGCCATCGGTATCGATTACGAGAGGTAGGTCATAGTCAAATTTGATTTTAGGATCAAATACATATGCCATCTTTCTTACTGGGTCTACTGGTAAATCTATTCCCGCCATTTTTCCAACAACAGACGCATACGGTCCAGCAGCATTGACAACAATTCCACATCTTATTTGTGTACCTTTATCAGTGGTGACACCTTCAATCTTTTTTCTCGTTACCTCAATCCCCGTCACCTCTTCGTAGAGATATTCTACCCCCAAAATTTTGCCCTTTTTTATATATCCCTGTAAAACCCCATAAGGGTCAAGGTAACCGTCTCGAGAACCAAAGCAACCCCCTATCAGATCATCGGTTAGCATGTGAGGAATTAATTTTCTGAGATCATCGACAGGAAGCAATGATACATGTGCTCCCAGAGCCTTCTGTATCTCATAATTCTTTCTGATCATTGGCCAATTTTTTTCATTGGCAAGAAAGAGGTAGCCATGCTGTTTGAATTCTGCGTGTGCTGGATCTCCATCAAGATCCATTATCTCATCAAAGTTCTCGAAGATACTTAGACCGTATTGGGATAGTCTAATATTTTCAGGAAGACTGAATTGCTCCCGCACACCACCAGCACTCAGGGTAGTAGATGCAAATTGATAGGAGGGGTCTTTTTCTATGACCAGGATATTACCATCGAATCCGTCGTTGACCAAGTTATAGGCAATACTTGAGCCAATTACTCCTCCCCCGATTACTACGATATCGTAAATCTTTTTCACAAGGTCTCCCTCAATTGACAATTTTCAATAGTTAAGCATATACAACTTATCTAAATATCTCCTGATCCTTGAAATCACGGTAAGGATCGAAACTTTTTGAGATTTCCAGGTCATCTGACCTATAGTTTTCCGTGATCAATCTGTAAATTAATTCTGCTAAACCAGGTCCAAGCATAAAACCCTGACCGCACATACCAACAGCCTGGTAAAAGTTATCCAATTCATTCATCTTCCCTACGATCGGAAATCCATCGGGCGTGTTAGGATATTGCCCGCGCCAGGTCCTCCGAACCTTTAATCGTGCCAACATAGGCATAATCTTTATCATTCTTCTGGCAATCATTGGTAAGAATAGAGAGGTGGAGCGATTGTCTATCCCCCAGATCGGAGGATCAGGTGTCATACAGAAAACCACCTGGCCTTCAGTATTTTGGTAAAAGTAAAAATTTTTTGACCCATGCTCTTCCCGCATATCAACAACCATTGGCCCCATAAATGGTGTTACAGGTTCAGAAATCCCTGCCTCATGAGAATCTGGTTTTACTTGAATATCAATCCCAGCCATCTGGGAAACCTCTTTTGCATATGCCCCAGCAGCATTTAACACATTGGCCGAGTGATATGCACCTTTATTCGTCTTTACTACATTAATCTTGCTCTTTTCAATATGAAATCCAACAACTGTTTTATTAAATTTAAATTCCGCGCCATACTCCAACGCTTTAAAATAACAAAACTGAGTAAACAGCAGTGGTGATGCAGAGCCGTCTTCCTGAGAATAGGTGCTGCCCCTCAATCCCTCCATATTAATTCCTGGGTTTAATTCCTTGTATTCCTCAGGAGAGAGCCATTTGATATTCAGACCTAACTCCTGTTGGATTCTCATCAGGTCTTTTAACATATTTTCATGATCTTCTGTGTAAGCGGGGAATGAATATCCATTGCTTTTCCAGTGAATATCATCTCCATAGTTATCTTTCCAATGAGAAAAAATCTCTATGCTTCTCTGGCAGACCAATATCTTTCCCTTATCTGAATGGCTTGCCCGGATACCTCCAATTGCCTTTTTGTCTTCTCCTTGCCCTGGTGAGGAAAGCGAATCAATCACCAATACAGATTGCTTTTTTTTAGCAAACTCCATGGCCAAAGGAACCCCAATTGATCCGCTTCCAATAATAATCAGATCATATAATTTATTCATCTGAACATACTCAATAAGATGTGTAAAACCATAAATCCTAATATCTAAATCCTAAACAAGCACAAAATTCAAATATTCTAAATCCAAAACCATTAAATAACTTCCTGCCAAGCTCAAAAACCGTTTTGGTCATTTGGATTTTGATATTTGGTATTGTTTAGTATTTCGGATTTAGGGTTTAGTATTTATAATTCCGCAGGCTATTTGTTAATTGTTAATACATTAATCTCTCTGTCTATCAATAAGAGATATTGGAAAAGACACCGAGGGGAGCCTCGATAAAAAGTGGCCTTATCGTGTGTAACGTAACCTCCTTTATAGGCACTCCTTCTTCTTTAAATAAATGCAAGATCAAATCTCCACACGTTTTTGAGCCACACGCCCCCATGCCTGCTCTCGTAATGGCCTTGATCTGATTCAA
>JAUWZC010000229.1 GCA_030615565.1 Desulfobacteraceae bacterium
TGCAATCTTCCAGTTTCCAGAAATAACCCTCGGTATACAGCCTGGAATCGGTGGATGCATTGTCCCGTATCGAAAATGGCCTCAAGGGGCAGATATATTTCATGAAATGATCTGTCTGGCCAGGCGTATCACTGCTAAAGAAGCAGTAGATATCGGAATGGTTAGCAAAATAACAGATGATTATTCTGAGATGATTAGGGAGGCAGTAGAAGAGGTTAAAAATATGCAGGGTAAGATAAAGAGGATTCCCGACCGATCGGTTGATATCCCTGAGATAACTATTCCTGATCAGCCCATGGCCGGTAAATTGGCCTTAAGCAAAGAGGCTATTTCCATAATAGTAAAAACCATTAAGGCTGGGGCTGCTGCTGATACCTTTGCTGATGCCCTTGAAATAGGTTATCAAGGATCAGCTGAGATTGCCTGTACAGATGCTGCTAAAGAAGGGATCTCGGCCTTCCTGGAGAAGAGAAAACCAGAATTTAAGAAGTGATAAGGAGACCTGAATGGAAATATTTAAAGACATGACTATTCTTTCACTTGAACAAGCCACAACCTTGCCATACCTTACCTACAGGCTTGCCCAGGACGGAATGAATGTCATTAGGGTTGAACATCCTGTTTATGGTGATCCTAACCGAATGGTTGGTGAAAACTATCTTAAAGAAGAGCGGATGAATACCTATTACCTCTGTATAAATGCAGGGAAAAAGGCAATCACCCTTAATTTAGCAGAAGAAAAGGGCAAAGATATCCTAAAAGAAATGATTACTAAATTAAATGTAGATATCTTTGCTACCAATCAACTACCAAGGAATTACGACAAATTAGGAGTAAACTACGAGACATTAAAAGGGATTAAATCAGATATTATCTGGTTAGGTATAACAGGTTTCGGCCCTGATATTAATGAGGCTGCATATGAGCCAATTCTCGAGGCGAGGTCTGGTTTGATGGACTTAACCGGTGAGCCAGATGGTGATCCCCAATCACTTGGCATACCCTTAGCTGATATGGGAACAAGTGAGCATGCCTATGGGCTTTTGATGAAGGCCTTGTTAAAAAGGGAAAAAACAGGGCAAGGTTCCAGGATAGATATATCTATGCTTGAATCAGCAACATCCTGGCTCACAGTACCAATAACACTGACAGCCACATTTAATCAAAATATAACAAGACACGGGAATACCCATCAATTCTTTGCACCTGTTTCAGTCTTTAAGACTAAAAATGGTTATGTCTACATAGCAGTTGGCAATGACCGGCAATGGAAGGCTCTGGTAAAACTCCCCATTTTTCAATCCTTGGATAAACCAGAATATGAAAAAAATGAGGGGAAGATAAATGATGTAGTCAACCTGAACCAGTCCATAAGTGAAATATTATCTACTGTTACATCAGAGGAACTCATAGATCTTTTTAATCAGATCGGGCTACCTATAAGCAAAATACATGGTATTCCTGATGTGTTAGAAGATCCCCTCATTAAAAGGAGGCTTCTTAAATCCAGGGATTCTAAATCTGGCCTTAAGCTTACACTTGCACCACCACCCTTTGTAACACCGTTTCTCAAAGATTCTGACAACACCCTGTCCTTTCCACCCAGGTTCGGGGAGCATAACAGTGAAATATACTCTACTATGCTCGGTTACCCTGAAAGTGATCTGACCACATTCAAGGAAAAGGGGGTTATATAAGCATACGAATCATTGTACTTATAAAACAGGTACCTGACACAGCAAACCACTATTGCCAGGCGGTACCTTCGATAAGAAAAGAATCCACGCCTAGAGGACGTGGCTTTCCAAGATATTATAAAGTGCCTAATGTTATGGAAAAACAGGAAATACATTCAAACAGATGGGATCATTTCCCAATAAGGAGCCTAAAAAAGGAGAACCTCGGCAACCAGGTCTTTGAACAGGTTAAACAAATGATTGTAAGAGGTGAAATCCCTGCTGGAAAACGTATGATAGAAAGTGAGATAGCTGAATCAATGGGTATTAGCAGGACACCTGTTAGAGAAGCAGTACATAAACTAGAAGCTGGGGGTTTCCTTAAGCCACTTCCCAAGGGAGGGTATGTGGTAAGGGGACTGGCTCTATCTGATATTGAAGAAACATTTGAAATAAGGAGCATCCTAGAGAGCTTTGCTTCATACCTTGCTGCTACCAGACATAATGACGAAGAGATATTTCCTCTGGAGGAAAAGATAGAGGAGTTTCAGAGATATCTGGATAGGCACGATTTAAAGGAACTTACAAGGATAAATACCGAGTTTCATGAACTACTCTATGCCTTGAGCAGAAGCCCGAGATTGGTCAAGATGATACATAACCTGAGAGATGAGATCTATTTTTTAAGGAAAATTATATTAAATTCAATAGATATGGCCCAGTTATCAAACAAGAATCATATAGAGATAATAAAGGCCATAAAAAAAAGAGAGGCCAAAAAGGCGGAAAGGCTTGTAAGAGAGCACGTCTTGCGGGGTAAAAAATTTGTTATCAATGAAATTAGAAAAGGCAATGTAAGCATCGATCACTGTTACTTTTGATAAAAAAGCACTAAGGAGAGTATTTAATGTCTACCAAAAGAATCAGGATCCTTATCGCAAAACCAGGCCTTGACGGTCATGACAGAGGTGCAAAGGTTATGGCCCATGCTCTAAGAGATGCCGGAATGGAGGTCATCTATTCAGGGCTACATCAGACTGTTCCATCTATAATTAAGATGGCTATTGAAGAGGATGTGGATGTTATAGGCCTCTCCATCATGTCTGGGGCCCATATTCCAATCTCTAAGAAGATAATGGAATTGATCAAAAAAGAGGGTTTAGATAAAGTAATTGTTGTTGTTGGTGGGGTTATACCAGCCAAGGATATCCCTATCCTAAAAGAAACTGGGGTTACAGGGGTTTTCCCTGGTGGTACACCCTTTGAGGAGAGTATAAAGTTTATTAAAGAAAATGTACATATCTAGCGAAGCTCCGCATAAAACCGAAGAATGGAGAAGAATCTTTTTATATTGCTTGAGACAAAGCGATGCTGGTTTAGTCTAATGTTCTACGGCCCGCCCTGGCGCGACTCACACAGATTAAGATGAGATCGCAGCAATATAATAAAAGCGACATGCAATTGACCACAATAATGTAAGCCAGGTCTGGGCCAGGGTTGCGCCCTTCGGCCTCGAGCTGCTCAGGGCCGAGAGGCTGCTGGTTTTCCCGAGATGTCGGGATTAACCGTTAATCGATTCGAGCCCGCCCTGGTGCGACGGGTGTGAGTGATCATGTGAAGCATATAGGTCAAGTCTGAATCATGAATCAAGCCAATAAGCTTATAAACTAGGTCTGGGCCAGGGCTGCGCAACCGATAACCGTTTTACTCAACCTAATCATCATTTTGTACTGAACGCCAAAAATACTTGACTTAAATCCGCCGTAAGTCTGGCGGATAAATGTTAAGATCTTAGATTATGAAGACATCTAGATAAGAATACCAAGTGGGCTACCCACTTGATGAGATCAAAAATAAGCACCTATTTGCTCTGGTCAAGGACTTCTCTTTTATCCATAAGAATATAGGTCGGATTAAATCATTTTCTTCATCCCTATTTTCTGGTGTTATTTATTATTGATATTATCAATCATTTCCTATACCTTCTTAGAAAATTTTACTGGAAAAAAGAGTATATGCAAGCTGAAGTCCAGGAGTCAAAATTAGAGGAAAAATTCCTCCCCTTTGCAAAAAAGATGATGAATGAGGAAATCCCTCCCCTTATTATCGATACCTTCAGGTTTTACTATGAAAAGCTTATAAAAG
>JAUWZC010000266.1 GCA_030615565.1 Desulfobacteraceae bacterium
ATGGAATCCTTTCCTGATATGAAAGAAGGAGATCTATCTAAATATAGGGCCTCACTGGTAAGTGAAAGCGGTCTCTACCATATTGCCCATGAGTTAAAATTAGGAGATTACCTTCTCCTGGGAAAGGGAGAAGAGCAAACAAATGGCAGAAAGAAACCCTCTATTATAACCGATGCCTTTGAGGCTCTTATTGGAGTAATTTATCTTGATGGCGGCTTCCCAGAAGCGCTAAGGATAATAACAAAACTCTTCAGCCAATCATTGAATAAGATCAACCTTGGCAAATCAATTAATGACTTTAAAACCGAGTTACAAGAATACTCTCAAGATACCTTTCAGTCACCTCCAGAATACAGAATCGAAAAAGAAACAGGCCCAGACCATAACAAGACCTTCTATGTATCAGTATACCTGAAAGAGAATTTAATGGGAAAAGGGAAAGGAAAAAGTAAAAAGGAGGCTGAACAGAAAGCCGCAAAGGAGGCCTTGGCTTGTCTAAAAAAATAAAAAAATATTTTATCATACCCATATTTCTTCCACACCAAGGCTGCCCACATAGATGTATATTTTGCCAACAACAAACCATAACCAATCACTCAGGGAATCAACATACACCAGATGATATAACAAATACAATCGAGTTAGCCATAAAGTCAAAACACCATCTTAACCAAAAGCTAAAAGAGGTTGCGTTTTACGGGGGCACCTTCACATCTCTGCCAGTTGCTTCCATGACGAAAATGCTGGGTGCTGTTAGGCCTTACATAGAAAAAGGCATCATACAATCGATCCGTCTCTCTACAAGACCAGATTCTCTAAGTGAAGATAAGCTTAACATACTTGAGCCCTTTGGCGTATCAACTGTGGAGCTAGGAGTACAATCCATGGACAATAGAGTCCTGTTGCTTTCCAACCGAGGGCATACATCACAGGATACCATCAATGCAGTCAAGATACTTAAAAAAAGGGGGTTTAACGTTGGAGCACAACTTATGCCTGGTCTACCAGGAGACTCTAACGAGATATTCATGGACACTGTTGATAATATTATTGGCCTAAAACCTGATATAGCCAGGCTTTATCCAACACTCGTCATCAGAGGGACAAAGCTAGCACAATTGTATAAACAAAGAAAATATACACCAATGGGACTTAAAGATACGATAAACCTATGTAAAGAGGCTTGCATAAGATTGGAAAATGCCGGGATTCCTGTTATAAGGATCGGACTAATGTCTTCGCCGTCTCTCCTTGAAAAAGGGGAGATAATTGCCGGACCATGGCACCCATCCTTAGGATTTCTAGTTCGCTCTGCTATTCACCTTGAAAAGATAAGACCATATCTCCCCTCCATGGGTGAGACAAAAAATATTTTGCTATGTGCCCCTAAAGAGGAGATACCTCTAATTATGGGCTACAAAAAGAGTGGGATAAGGCATATAGAAACTCTAACAGGGGCCATGATAAAAGATATTATACCGGATGATTCGATTGCCTCTGGAGAGGTAGCTTTCAAGATTTTATAGTTACTAATAACTTCTATTGATAATAAATTGATTTAACTTCAAAAGGGACTCTTTTACTGATGAGTCTGGAAAGAGACTGAGGTGGGTTTCAGCAAGATCTGCATAATCTTGAGCATCTTTGCGACATTTATTAATAGCACCATTATCTTTTACAAGATCGATTACTCTTAAATAATCTTTCTCTGAGGCCTCTCCATTTTTAAACAAATGCTCCAGCCTATCTCTTTCTCCTTTATCCAGGTAGGCGAGGGTATAAATCAGTGGAAGAGTAATCTTTCCCTCTCTTAGATCATTGCCTATGGGCTTACCTGCTTTCTCTACGGTAGAGGCATAGTCAAAGACATCATCTACAATTTGAAAGGCAATACCCATATTGAGGCCGAAGTTTCTCAACGATTGAATATTGGTTTGCCTTGCCCTGGCCATTATGCCGCCACTTGCGCAGGCGGCGGATATAAGGGCAGCTGTTTTGGATGTAATTATACCCATATACTCCTTTTTTGTTATGTTCCAGTTATGGGTGTTAATAAGCTCCAACATCTGACCCTCTGTCATCCTGGTAGCAGTATCTGCAAGAATCTTTAAGAATTCAATATGCTTCTGCTCAACTAGTATCCTGGAAGATTTAGAAAAGAGAAAATCACCTACTAAGACTGCTGCAGAGTTCCCCCAGATTTTATTAGCTGATGATCTTCCCCTTCTGATGGAGGCATTATCAAGGACATCATCATGTAAAAGGCTTGCCGCATGAAGACACTCAAAAATGGCAGAAATGGTATATATATCCTTCTCGTGGTAATTACAGAGTTGACAGGATAAAATAAAGAACAGTGGTCTTAGCCTTTTGCCTCCTCCAAGCAAGCTATAACTTCCTACCTCTTTTATCAAAGAAACCTCTGAGTCAAGGATTTTATCAAGTTCCTCATTTATCCTACTAAAATAAGGGGCAAACTGATCTAAGAGTTTAGATTCCTCATTCATAGTCTATTTTCTAATCTATTTCCTTTTTAACTACATATATTAACTGCCGTCAAACATATATAAACTGTAAATAGTTGTCAAAGTAATTATACAAGTTATTATACTTCTTAGATAAGAATACCAAGTGGGCTACCCACTTGATGAGATCAAAAATAAGCACCTATTTGCTCTGGTCAAGGACCTCTCTTTTATCCATAAGAATATAGGTCGGATTAAATCATTTTTTTCATCCCTATTTTCTGGTGTTATTTATTATTGATATTATCAATCATTTCCTATACCTTCTTAGAAAACTTTACTGGAAAAAGAGTATATGCAAGCTGAAGTCCAGGAGTCAAAATTAGAGGAAAAATTCCTCCCCTTTGCAAAAAAGATGATGAATGAGGAAATCCCTCCCCTTATTATCGATACCTTCAGGTTTTACTATGAAAAGCTTATAAAAG
>JAUWZC010000126.1 GCA_030615565.1 Desulfobacteraceae bacterium
CCAGTCCGCTAAAGAACCCTTCCAGATTCGGCAGATTGGGTATGGTGCTTTTCTTGGCTTTTTGAAAAAGTTTAAGCAGGCTCAGGATGTCTTTCGGGGTATTGTTGTATGGTGTGGCTGTTACCAGCATAACCCTTTTGCCGCGGCAGATTTCAGCCAGCTTCTCATAGGAAATTGTTGTTTCGGTTCGGAAACGGTGGGCTTCATCAATGATTATATTTGTGTATTTTTTGGTTCCTCTTTCCAAAAGGTAGTCGAGTTTGCCAATAGATTCAAAATCTGCCGGAACTCGAAAGTCTGAAAATACATTAGTCCATGAGCCGGGATTGGATTTCTCCAGAAGCATTGGCGGGGCGATGACAAGTGTTCTGCCGTCCAGTTGTCCCGCCAGCATTGCAGAAATGTATGTTTTACCAAGGCCAACAACATCAGAGATAAAAACGCCGCCATATTCCAGAAGTATCTTTTTAGCGTTTAAAACCGCCTGCTCCTGATATTCAAGCTTTTTAAACTCCTGAGGAAGATACTTAACAAACACTTCATCTGCCTGGCTGAGTTCATCTTTGAAGTATTCGTATAGAAATTTCAGGTATAACTGGTATGGTGAAATATTTTGGCTCAACCAGGTTTTATCTTGAATGGTCTGAACATACTTTTCACTGACATCTACAGCGTTATTCCATAATTCCTCAAATTTATTTTTAGCAAAGTCATAGTCTGCGCGATTTTTCAGTTCGACATTAAATTCAAGATTATCCACTAAACCTGATTGGGTAAAGTTACTAGAACCTGTAATGACACGGCCGATGTCTCGGTCGCCTTCGACGAAAGTCATAATGTAAAGTTTGGCGTGTATATTTTGTGATGGATAAGCTCTGATTTCCAGTTTCTTACTGTGAATCCATTTGATAAATCTTACAACACCTTCTTCAACTTCCCGTTTATCTTCCGAATCCTCCATCTCCTTTTCGACAAGTCCTGAATATTCCTGCTTTGTTTCTGCATGAGAAAACCGCATAGATTGTTGAGGATTTTCTTTTGCTTTTGTTAACAGATCATAGGTCAGTTTGTTTGTACTTATGCCAATCAGAATTCTAATTTTTTCTGTATTTTCTAATGATTTATAAATGGCATAAAAACCGCTTGTATAAAAATACCCTGCAAGGCAGTCAAATAATTTGGTGTCTTTTATTAATACTTGAAATCTCGCTTTAAGGTTTTGCTGTTCTTCATTGGTAATAAAAGTTAAGTCTGTGTTTGTCATATTTAGATTGCCTTTTTCTTAATGCGTTTTCATTATAACGATCACTGCCCAGCCTTCACCACACAGACAGTGTGCTCGTTATCCTGGACTGAATAAACAATACGATATCGTCCTTGCCGCAGTCGATACCTTATTTGTCCGGTCAATTTTTCGCAGCCTGGAGGACGGGGGGCTTTAGAGAGTATCTTGATGCACTTAAGGATTCTTTCTAAATCCTCCTTTGTTATTCTTTCAAAATCCTTCCAGACTGACTTTTTAAATAGAATTTTATATGCGGCCATCTTTTTTGAGCCTCTTGACCATTTCTTCATAGCTGATCAGAGGTTCGTTGGCCCTTTCATCAAACGCTGCGAGATCCTCTGCATCCTCGGAAAAGGTTTCTCTGACGGCCTCGTTTACAAGATCAGAAACCGAACGGGAGGTTTCAACAGCCTTTAACCGCAAGGCCTTGTGTAGATCGGGGTCAAAGTATATCGTGGCACGCTTTGCTTGTGTTGCCATAGTATTACCTCCAAATGTAGTTAAAACATTATAACGTTTAAACGTTAATATGTCAATATTTAAGCTTAAACATATTTTTATGTATCATTTGATCTTCTTTAAGGGGTGACAATCAGGGAGGTTTTTTCTCAATGATATTCTTCAAATGAGTTAGGAGCATACTCCACTTTCATATGGAGCAATTATTAAAGTCAATAGAATGATCACCGTCCTTATATTTAATCTATATTTTACCGCCGCCCTTTAATGCCCCACCCGGGAGGGTGGGGATGGAGGCGGCTAATGAATTATTTCCTTTTTTTCAAGCCCCGCCCGGAAGGGCGGGGTCGTTGACTCGTTTTGGATGGCACCATAGTGAAATGACTCTCTTTTAAAATACCACAAAGACAATTTAGGCTGATTCATTTAATGTTTACGATGATGCATTTTCCTTCTCGGCATATCGTGCGCCACGTCCTTTCCCCAGCAAAGCTAACTATCCAGCAGCTACCCAGTAACTTTAAGTATCAGGTTTTAGCATCCATTCCACAACATTCAACACAGATATCAAATGTTGAGACCTTTTACCGTCGCCCTTTAATGCCCCACCCGGGAGGGTGGGGATGGAGGCGGCTAATGAATTATTTCCTTTTTTTCAAGCCCCGCCCGGAAGGGCGGGGTCGTTGACTTTTTCATTATCCAGCTATGGCCTGATAGGCTCGGTGAATCCCGCCACTTGGTGGGAACCCGAAGAGCGAGTCGCGGACCCCAATTTATCGGGAGTGGTGTGGGGGCTGGGGGAGAAATGCCTCCGGCTACCCGATTATCTTCGTTCATTAATAAACTTGAACCTTATTATAAAAGATCTTGAGTTCGACTGCTGCTGATTTCAATCTTTTATCGGAAGCCCACAGGGGTATTTCCAACAATTGTGCTGAAGCTAAAAGGTGGACATCAACGAAACCGATACCCATGCCCATCAATTTGTTTCGTTCGATATAAAAAAGAAATTCATTAAGATCTATAGTCGGGGCCATCGGAAGGGATCGGAGTAAGGTCAAGATTTCATATCGATTTTTAATATTACCACAGGCCAATTCGCCAATTATGAAAGGATGGCACACCACCTCTGCATCAAGGAGCAGTTTTTCAAGGTGACGGCTGCCCTCCCTCAAATGGGTAACCCAGATTGAAGTATCAACGAGGACCATGATTACAATTTACCTGGTCTCCGTCTTGGAATAGGTCGAAGCCCCTTTTCTGTTCCGCCCAGTTTTGCAAGCCGCTTACCACTTTCACGGGCAATCAAAGCTTCCAACCCAAGTCGCACCAAGGCAGTCTTTTCCTTCACTCCTGTTAAACGAGATGCCTTCTCTAAAATCTCATCATCTATATTTAATGTTGATCTCATATGTATTAATATGCATCATTTATGCATATATGTCAATTCTAAAATTATCCTTTTTTGAAGATAACATATATAGACTCTGATTTTAAACAAATGCATTTCTCCAATCTGATGATTTTTCTATCCGGGCGGTGGCTATTCCAGAGCCTGGTAACAGTGCTCTTGATGTATCAACTTGGAACCTGAGGTCTGACCCTGGTCTTTTCTCAATGATATTTTTTTAAATGGGTCAAGAGCAGAACCAAGGCATTTCATACACATTGATTTTATCCCACAATAAAGGATAGTAGTAAATCTAGTATATTGTCAATATGCTATCAGTTTATTATTAGATATTTAATGTATAAAAGGGATTAACAAATTGGCTTAAAATACTAAAAGGAGGGGGGTAGCAGGTAATTCCCATTACGGGGTGACGATCAGGGAGGTCTTTTTCTCTTTTTCTTTTTCCTCGTAATCACCCTCAATCAAGATATATATAGATTTCAGCAGGAGGTTCCAGATAAAGGGGTTGGGATCAATAGGGCTAAAGGGATTGTTCAGATCTACTGCAGCACTTAAAGTTTGCTTGGCCTCCTCTTCTTTCCCTGTTTTTAGCAGGATATAGGCCATTTCCTCGAGCCGCCTTTTCCAGAGGAACCTTTTCTCTTCCGGGAATAGCTCCTCCAATGCATCCCTGTATATGGCATTAAGCCGGGCTTCCTTTTGATCAGGCCTGAGCACGATCTTGCTTTGCTGAGCCTCGGTGATGCTAGCGGAGTATTTTTCCACTACTTGATTAGCTAGGTGCCATGTGGAAAAGGGCATGATCTTGTGCAGGTTAACCGATTCCTTTAAAAGATGCGGACGGTCTCCTACCTCATCCTCTTTTATGTATTGATATATGATTGGGGCAGGATAATCCCAGGCAATGTCCTTAAATTCCCTTTCTGCATCGTGATATCCTCGGGGAAGGGGCTTAGAAAGCCTTTGGTGAAGAGAAGATGCCTCTTTAAGAAGATGAATACAGTAAGCTCCAGGGGTGTCAACAATTGGAAAATCTGCTGAGGAGAGAGAACTTTTCACAAATTCCTTAAACCCTTTTTTACTGAATTCTTTAAGATTAAACTCTTGTATTCCTTCCAGATCATTCACTATGCTTAAAATTACCAATAACCCTCTTAAAGGTTGAGACCTGGCGGTCACGATTATCCTGCTTCCTGTTGAATCAATTGCACCCAGGTATCCCTGAGGTTCAGCGGGTTTCGGTGGTCTCAGGATATGCTTATCTTTTTGGGCCTTTTTTTCCCATCTGACGCCCTTCTGCCTTAACTTGTAAAGGGTACGCTTTATGGATTTGATAACCTGTTTTTCTTCTGCTTTAGCCATCATTTCGGTAAGGAGTTGGGCGGTTTCGGGGCTCGGAATCCTTGCCAGGGCCTCTATAACGTGAATTGTGAGGCAAGGCTCCTGTTTCAAATAGGTACAGGTTTTTTTAAGAATCTCTTCAAGTGGGACTTTCTGGCTTTGGGCAGTCTCAATCTCACGCACGATTTGATCTACCTTTTCTCCCCAAATTGATTCTACCTCATGTTCTTTTCGCTTTTTGGTCATCCTTTTTACCCTTTTAGGTGTTGGAAGTATATGGTAGAGGTAATTATGTGTAAAGCAGAAAAATGAAGATCTGTTAAGCAGGAAAGTGAGTGCATGCTTTTTATCTCACGCTCGCTCCCCTTCGATGCTGCTCAGGGTCGCTAGAGCACGCAGAGTTCGCAGAGGGAAACTTTTTCTTGGCCTGATTCCTTGACCCCAGTAAAATAGAAATAAAAAAGGCATTTCACGGGGCAGGGAAGGAGGAATCAGGCCAAAAGCCAGCCCCTGATGGGGCGCTTTGATTTGGACTATGAACAGGGTAGAGTGCTCAGAAAGGCCTTGTGCGGAGTGCTGTGGTTTGAGTGAATAATCCTCTTCCCGAATTGAGAGGCAGGACTCAAAAAAACTCTGAGCCTCTGTCCTGCTTAGCGGGATGAGAGATTGAAGACCCTTCTAGGGTCAGTATTCAAGCCACACCCCTTGAAGGAGGGGTAGTTTACTTAAATCAAAGGACTATTTACAATTATCAACGGACATTACCAAAATGAACCAGGATCATAAAAAAGTTGTTAGAAGTTGGAAGATGTATGATTGGGCCAATTCTGCATTTGCAACGACCATCATGGCAGCAGTGCTCCCTGAATTTTACAGCTCCGTTGCAGGCTCTACTCTGGATAAAACCACAGCAACCAGTTATTGGGGATATTCCAATACAATCGCTATGCTACTTATTGCGATTGCAGCGCCTCTATTGGGCGCTATCAGTGACCACTCAGGCGCAAAAAAAAGATTTCTTGGTGGCTTTGCTTTTTTTGGCATTTTAGCTACTGCTCTTTTAATTGGCATAGGTAATGGTATGTGGTTTTATGCATCACTTCTCTATATCTTTGGAAGAGTGGGTTTTGGGGGCGGCAATATTTTTTACGATAGCCTGTTGCCCCATGTAGCCAGATCAGAGGAAATTGATAGGGTTTCTGCAGAGGGGTACGCCTATGGATATTTGGGCGGTGGAATACTTTTGGCTATAAATCTACTTATGATACTAAAACCGGGGTTTTTTGGGATCCCGAATGCTGAATGGGGCTCAAGGATATCTTTTCTTTCCGTTGCTATATGGTGGGCGGTTTTTTCCATACCCATTTTTAAAAATGTCTCTGAACCCCCGGCAGTCATTTCAATAGATGAAAGCGCTAATCCTTTATTGGCTGGATATCAGAGACTGAGAAGGACATTCAGGGATATTAGAAGATTTAAAGAGTTGGTAAAGTTTCTCTTGGCGTTCTGGCTTTATAATGATGGAGTAGGGACCATTATAATTATGGCTGTGATCTTTGGGGCAGAAATCGGGATCGGCAGATCTCATCTAATTGGGGCAATTTTAATGGTACAGTTCCTTGGTGTTCCTTTTACTGTACTTTTCGGCAGGTTACCTAAGAAATTAGGAACAAAAAACTCAATTCTTTTAGCCTTGGGTGTCTATGCAATTGTAACGATTCTGGGATATTTCATGCAAAAGCCGCTCCACTTCTGGCTTCTGGCTTTTTTGGTTTCAATGGTTCAGGGTGGATCCCAGGCCCTTAGCAGATCTATGTTTGGATCGATGACACCGCCTTCGAGGTCAGCCGAATTTTTTGGTTTCTATAATGTTAGCAGTAAATTTGCAGGTATTATGGGGCCCACAATCTTTGGCATAGTAGGACAATTAACGGGTACAAGCAGGTTGAGCATTATCTCAATTATTATTTTCTTTTTGGCAGGGGCACTTATATTGACAAAAGTAGAT
>JAUWZC010000166.1 GCA_030615565.1 Desulfobacteraceae bacterium
ATTATGAGGCTATTAATTCGAGTTGGTAATAAATGTCAAAAAATAATGGGTGATCGTCTTTGTGACTTTCATTGTCATCGAATTCAAGTTGATGAAATTTGGACTTTTGTTAAGAAAAAAGAAAAACGATTAACTAATAAAGAAAAATTGGACTACACGCTTGGAGATCAATATGTCTTTGTAGCCCTCGATGCTGATTCAAAGCTGGTTCCTACATTTGTTGTCGGTAAAAGAAATGCAGAAACAACTTTAAGATTTATATTTGGTTTAGAAAGTAGATTAAAGGGAAACGGACGTATTCAATTAACTACAGACGGCTTTAAATCTTATATTGAGGCGGTTGAGGAGGCTTTTGGACCTGATATTGATTTTGCTCAATTAATAAAACTTTTTGCCTCAGATTATGCTGATTCAGGTAGATATTCTCCACCAAAAGTCACGGAGATTATATCCAAAATAATCAATGGCAATCCAAACCCTAATTTTATTTCTACATCTTACGTCGAAAGACAAAATCTCACAATGAGAATGCAAATGCGGAGATTTACTCGCCTTACAAATGGTTTTTCTAAAAAGATAGAAAATCTCAAGGCGGCACTATCTCTGCATTTTGCACATTATAATCTTATGAGGATTCATCAGACATTGAGGGTTACACCAAGCATGGAAGCAGGAATTACAGATCATGTGTGGGAATGGGAAGAATTATTCCTTAAGTAACACCTTGCATTTATTGTAAAACTGAAATAAGATTGAATGGAAAATAAAAACCCTTGCTTCTCTTACGAGAAACAAGGGGAGCATAAAAATCCCGCTAATTAGTTGCTTAATTAACGAGATGAGCATATTGTAATTAATTTTATAATAAGTATTTTTCTTTGTCAAGAGAAATTTTTATGAAAAACAATTCCAAGATGAGGAGAAAATGGCAAGAACAGTGATTTTTATCGATGGTGAACATCTTAGAAAAATTTTTGATAAAGCTGGTTTTCGAAATGATGTGCCTAAAATTGTTAATAAAATTTTAACTTTAAGCATTATCAAAGAAAATGACCTTCTTAGAGTATATTATTATACGGCCTCACCTTATCAATCATCTAATCCTACTAAAGATGAAAAACAAAGATACCAAGCATTTCAAAGATTTGAGTCGTTTTTAAGGAAGCAAGATAATTTTGAAATTAAGCTTGGTAGAACAGAAAAAAGAGGTAATGAATTCGAACAAAAAATGGTTGATGTATTATTAAGCATTGATTTGGTTGAGCTTAGTGCAAAATCAAATATCGATACTGCAATCTTAGTCGCAGGCGATAGTGATCTTGTGCCTGCTGTAAAGAAAGCGAAATTTAATGCTGTAAAAATTATTCTTTTTTATCCGTCCGATAAGAACGAATATCATGAAGAACTCTGGGTTGCAGCAGATAAACGTATAGTTATGGATCCAGAATTCATGAAAGAATGTTCATATCAACAAACAGATGAAATTGAATAAAATCAATCATGTGTTATCATTAAATTATTATCAAAATTTTCCACTCCAAATTAGGACACTACTGATTATTGTAATCTATCGAAGCCTGTGTTATTGTGTCAGATAATCTGAAATTATAAACTAAACAATTTTTGTAAATGGGAAACCATATCCTTAAAGCCTTGTTAATTACTCTAACGCTTTTCTTTATAGCACCAGAGGCGCCTGCCTGCGCTGCGAGTGCAGCAGGCAGGAAGGTGCAGGATTTCCCTAAAGTAACCTCAAGAAAGTGGACAACCAAATATGACTGCTATTTTAGAAAATATACAAAAAGATATTTTGGGGCTGGCTTTGAGTGGAAATGGTTCAAGGCCCAGGCCATAGCAGAATCAAACCTTAAAGCTAATGCCAAGAGCTGGGTCAATGCAAAAGGAATAATGCAGCTTATGCCAAAAACATTCCATGAAATCAAAAAGAAGAACCCATCCTTTGTTGATATCAATGAACCACGCTGGAATATAGCTGCAGGCATATACTACGATAGCCAACTCTATAGAAAATGGAAGGCCAGGCGACCATTTAAAGATAAAATATCCTTTACCTTCGCCAGCTATAATGCTGGTTTTAGAAACATTGTGAAGGCCCAGAAGACAGCGAAAGAGGATGGGCTCAATGAAAATCTCTGGCATAATATAAGGTCTGTGGCACCAAAGGTTCGTGGATGGCGCCATAAGGAAACTGTGGGATATGTTGATAAGATTACTATAATGATGGAATAAAGGATTTTATATTTCAAACGAACATGTAAAAAGATCAAGCTTACTCTATATGCTCAGGTTTCATCCTGGAAAGACAATTCCCGAACCAAAAGGGCATGTAAAGGACAAGCCTTTATGCAGTCCCTACAGCCAACACACAATGATTCATCCTTCACATACAGTACCTCTTCTATATTAAAATCGTAAACGCCCTGATCACAGGTATCAATACAAATCCCACAATTTGTACATTTGGCATGGTCAATATGAATCTTGAATAATGAGGCCATTATTAACCCTAATGCGGACAAGCCGGAACCAAAAATTTATTTGCCACAAAGCCCAAAGACACAAAGAAAATATTTTATCATGATTTACTTCGTGCCTTAGTGCCTTGGTGGCGGGAAGGAAGAATTTTCTGCCAAAAATAATGTGAATTTCACAACTAACGGACTATGTATATTTCTTAACTGGGTATACCCTACACAGTAGTGGTACAAAGGTCACTGCCCCTGTAGGAGGATCACAATATCTGTCATCATCTGGCGTTAATACATTAGCATTTGACTCAAAAACTCTGTATAGTATAGGGTCCTCTGCAATCTCCTCAGGGAACCACCAACCATGCTGAACCTCGATCATTCTGGGATGTATTTTGGAGGTAAGCTTTGCCTTCTGCTTTATCTTACCTCTTTTAGTTTCAATAACGACCCAATTGCCTTCACCGATACCAAGCTTACGAGCTGTGTCCGGGTTGATTTCAACTGTTGGATATGGATAAAGTTGGCGAAGTGAACGTATTTGCCTATGTTCTGAGTGATGCATGGGTCTGAACCTTGAGCCGGTCATAAGGATGTACGGGTACCTTCTTGATAGTTTTGGATCGCTCAAGGGTGTTTCCGGAGGCTCTTCATAAAAGGGCAATGGATTATAGCCAAGCTTCTCCAGTATGGTGGAGTAAAGCTCAACCTTGCCTGTAGGTGTAGCGAAACCTTTAGGCTTCCCAGTTTTTGGGTCAGTTGTTTCATATCTTTTTTCTACAGTGGGGGGAATCCACCAACGTTTCTTCCTGGCAAATTCCTGTGCTGAATGCATCTTTAACTCTCCCAGTAGCGGTTCAATGCACCAGTCCCACTCTTCATCCAGTGTATCACGCCAGTATTTTTCCTGCCCAAGCCTTAGTCCTAATCCCTGATATAAATAATAATCGGGTCTGCGTTCATACAGGGGTTCAACAATACGCTCCCCTAATGAAACAACATTTCCATGGCCCTGGAAGGTCTGTGTATACATCTGGGGGTGTTCTAGCCAATTAGTAATGGGAAATACATAGTCAGCAAGCATGGCAGTTGGTGTCATCCACTGTTCGGCAACCACAGAAATTTCAAGGTCTGGGTTTTTTAAAGCCTTATATATTCGTTTGCTGTTAGGGTAGGCGACAAGTGGGTTACAAGCACCAGTAATCAACCCCTTGACCTGATATGGTTTACCTGTAAGTATAGCTGTCCATACATCTGGCTCATGGCAGCCAGGCACAAAACCGGAAGATAGCCCCTTTCCATACCAGTAGGGTTCTGCCACTTTGTGAACCAATTCATATCCTGGCCAGCACCAGAGCTTATGATTATCAGCACCGAGTTGCTTGCTTCGCTGTTGCTGGGGCAGCATATCTATATATTCAAAGACAGGCCCATAATTGGCCTTTTCACTGGGCCCGCTGAGCATGTCTCCTCCAATCACATCTAAATTACCGGTTATCGCCCGTAGGATACACTTAGCATGAGTAATGCTAGTTACATTTATGCCCTGCATGTCCGATTTTACACCCCAGATAATAGATGCTGGCTTACTCGTTGCGTAAAGCCGTGCTGATTGCACTATCTTTTCTTCCGGTATCCACGTTATTTCGGCAACTCTTTCGGGTGGGTATTGCTTTACCCTTTCTTTCAAATCATCAAATCCATAGCACCATCTCTCAACAAAATCATTGTCATAGAGCCCTTCCCCTATAATCACGTTCAACCAACCAAGAGCTAAGGCGGCATCTGTGCCAGGCCTAAGCTGTAGCCACTCGTCAGCAAGATCAGCTGCAGTCTCTGAGTACTTGGGATCAATCACAATGAACCTTGTTCCATTATCCTTAGCTTCGAGAAGCTTACTATAGGTACAGGCAAGGGACTCGGCTGGATTCCCACCCCATATCACTGCACATTTACATGGCGGCCTTACAGATCTGCTAGCCCCTGCCCCATAAATAGCTCCCTCTATGTGGCGACTGACAACGGAGCACCACTGCCCGGCGTTAGCATCGTTTGGGCTTCCGAAAAGATTCATAAACCTTGCCTTAAAGATTTGTGAAAAACCCCTACCTGTACCACCAGTAGAAGCAACAGCCTCTGCACCATATTCCTTTTTGATTTGCTCAAACTTTTTAGCTACCTCATCTAATGCTTGCTCCCATGAGATTCTTTCCCATTTACCCTCTCCTCTCTCACCAACACTTTTCAAGGGATAATTGAGGCGGTCTTCATGATAAAGATGTTCGATAAATGCCTTAGACCGCTCACAAATCCAGCCGCGGTTCACAGGATGGCCAGGTTCGCCTTGAAGCTTCACAACCTTACCATCCTGGACAGTGGCCTGTACTCCGCCCTGTAGCCAACAACCAAAACAAAGTGCTCGCTTGACCTCTGTAGCCATAATTTACCTCCCTTTTACCTAGATGTATTCATAACTCAGGATCTTAACATTTACCCCATTAGAAAAAGCCTTGCTTTTTATAATGGTGTGAAAGCAGCAATAAGCATGAGTGTGGTTTTAAACTTTATTTAAACTTTCTAACAGGGTTTATGTCAAGTTTTGCAATTACACCTTGAAAGAGATTGCCAAATATTTAGGACTTCACTATACCTCACCAAGCCGTGCTGCTAAACGGGTGTTTCTAACACAGCCATCCCTTACCAAGCACATTAAAAACTTAGAAGAGGCGGTCAACGCCAGGATTGTCAACAGGGAAAATATGGGGATATCTTTAACCCCTGAGGGAAAGATCCTCTAT
>JAUWZC010000213.1 GCA_030615565.1 Desulfobacteraceae bacterium
CAACAGAAGAGTATTCTCTTGGTGATGTGGCAAATAAGGATATCAAAGCATCTCATGATTTTCTTGTTGAAGATAAGGAATTGACAAAACAGAGGAGAGATGAGGCAGTAAAATCATCCCTTTTTGTCTATGACTTTGACAGGTCAGGAGCCAGTATTGGCCATAGGATCAAAGAATCCTTCAGTTATGCCAGGACAGAGCTAAAACAAATTTTATCAATTGAGTTGCAGCCAACCTTGCGTTCACAAAAACTTGGACAATTAAGAGACAAGTTCTTTGATCTTTTAGGAAGCACTGAAGATTCTGCTCTCTTTGACCAGCTTGTCAAAAACAATTTCTCTTCCCAGATAGACATTAGTGCATCGATCGCAGTAGATCGAATATTAGAAAAAGGTGTTGTAGGGAACAAGAGAGTTTTAATAACTCAGAAAGGAAAAGGGATAATCATCCGTGATATAGATACTCAACAAGAACTCAAGATAGATGATATTGATCGTTTTTATGATCTCGAAAGCGCTCTCCAATATTTCAATCAGACAATAGAACAACTCATAACAGATGAATATGCAGCAGATACTTTTGCGATAACAGAGCGATTTGCTAAATTGATCATTAATCCAAATATAACATTTAATAAAAGGGAAACGGAGCTAAGAAAAGAGGAGGCCAAAAGATCGGTAAAACCTATCTATTTCCAGGTTAAAAAGGGTGAGATGATTGTTAGGGAGGGAGAAAAAATAAACCCAACCCATCTATGGAAATTAGAGACTGAAGCCAAATTAAAAATAAAATCCCCTATCCTAGGCACAGCCCTTAGCATGACTGTAATGATTGGTATCTTGTTAGCCTTAAGTTACATTGTACTTCTCAGGAAGTCCATAACTTTCAAAAGAGATTCAAAAAGTCTTATCTTCATAAGCTTGACCCTTTTATTCATGTTTTTAGTTGTACTCCTGTATAATACAGTGGCTGAAGAGGTAGCCAGAGGTTTCTATTTCTTTTCTGTTCAAACTCTCCTCTTTGCCTTGCCAATTTCTCTGGGAGCTATACTGATTTCTATCTTTCTGGGATTGGAGGTGGCAATTGCCTTTTCATTGATCCTCTCTATTCTGGCCTCCATTGCTGTCGAAGGTAGGATAGAATTCTTTGTTTACTTCCTTGTAGGCTCTCTTCTGGCAGCCTATGGGGTAAGAAATTGCAGGGAAAGATTAGTATTGATAAAAACAGGAATAAGGGTTGGCCTTTTAAATATTGTTATGGCCTTATCGATCCAGACTCTATATGGAAATCCTTACGCTCCAGAAGGTGCCATTTCCTTTATTGCTGGTTTTTTGGGTGGTGCCTTGTCTGGAGTTATAGCAACCGGTTTCTTACCACTGATAGAGATGATCTTTGGTTTTACCACGGATATCAAACTGCTGGAGTTGTCCAGTTTGGATCAGCCAATCCTTAAAGAATTGATGGTTAAAGCCCCTGGTAGTTATCATCATAGTGTCATGGTTAGCAACATGGTCGAGGCAACAGCTGAAAGCATCCATACCAATCCCCTTTTGGCAAAAGTAAGTGCATATTACCATGACATAGGAAAGATAAATAAACCACTCTACTTTGTTGAAAATCAAGTGAAAGGTGACAACAGGCATGAGAAACTTGCACCTTCTATGAGCAGCCTTATATTGATCTCCCATGTTAAAGATGGTGTGGAGCTTGCAAAACAACATAGGCTTGGAAAGGAGATAATAGATATTATCCAGCAACACCATGGCACAAGTATAATCTCCTATTTTTATCAAAAAGCCAAGGGACAAAGTAAAAAAAGGGAGAGTAGATCCTCGCCTGTGAAAGAAGAAGATTTCAGATATCCTGGTCCTAAGCCTCAAACTAAAGAGGCAGGGCTGGTTTTAGTAACAGATGCAGTGGAGGCAGCATCCAGAACCTTGGTCAATCCTACACCTGCAAGAATTCAAGGAATGGTTCAAAAGATCATAAACAATATCTTCTCAGATGGACAGCTTGATGAATGTGAGTTAACATTAAAAGATTTAAACCAGATAGCCAAAAGTTTTTCCAAGACATTAAGTGGAATCTTTCACAGCCGGATTGAATATCCAGAACCAATAGCCAAAGGAGAAACAAATAAGAATAGAGAAAATGGAGATTCAAATAACTTGCCAGCACCCCATGAAAAAAACGGATCCCGGGAAAATAAAAATGAAGTTAAAGAGGATCTTAAAAGACTTGGAATGTCATGATGGTGAACTGAGTATACTCATTACGGATGATAAACATATATCAGAACTAAACAGCCGTTTTCTTAAAAGAAAAGGCCCCACAAATGTTCTTGCCTTCTCAATAAGAGATGATGATCCTACTGAGCCTGAGACATTAATGCTCGGAGATATAGTCATATCATTAGATGCTGCAATGAGGGATGCAAAAAAAGCTGGTGAGAGCCTTACTAAAATGATTGACAGACTTCTAATTCATGGCCTTTTACACCTCTTGGGCTATGACCATGAAAGATCAGAGGAGGCCCGGAAGATGGAAGAAGAGATGGAACGGCTGTTGACTATGGTAGAAAGATAAAGATGTCAGTTGTCCATGGACCGTTGTCAGTTGCAAAAGACAAGGGACAAAAAACAATGACAAAAAAATTCAACAAACACAATAAACTCAACAAACTTATTTGATAATGAGTTAATACTATAGCCCTTTTATCAGTTAATGTTGATCATATTGCAACAATCCGTGAAGCGAGAGGAATAGATGAACCGGACCCGGTTTTGGCTGCAGGTATAGCGGAATTAGCCGGCGCTGAAGGTATCATATGTCATCTGAGGGAGGATCAACGACATATTAAGGACAGGGATTTAGACCTGCTTAAAAAACGGTTAAGACCAAATTAAATCTGGAAATGTCACCTGTTAAAAAGCTCATTGATACTGCCCTTACCATTAAACCAGATTTGGTAACCCTTGTCCCTGAAAGAAGGGAAGAGGTAACCACTGAAAGTGGCCTTGATGTTGTACGCAATAAAGAAGAATATAAAAGAGTTACTGCAAATTAAAGGAAGCTGGTATTTCTGTCAGCTTTTTTATTGACCCAGATCCTGATCAGATAGAAGAGTCTCTTAATGCAGGTGCAGATATAGTTGAGATTAACACAGGAGATTACAGTTCAGCAAGATCAGAATCAGAGATGCTACAGCATTTTGAAAAAATTAATCAGGCAGAGCAGGGTTAGCAAGCAAGCTCAAGCTGAAAGTACATGCCGGACATGGCCTTAATTATTTAAATATAAAAAGATTTTCATCTATTCCTGAGATAAAGGAATACAGTATTGGCCACAGCATTATTGCCAGGGCTGTAATGGTGGAACTGGATCAGGCCATTCGCGAGATGATTAAATTGGTGTCCCAATTTTAATGTTTGTTGTGTTTATTGAGTTTCTTGTAACATTTTAGCTCTTTGAAATTACCTGGTGAATGAGCATGGGGATGTCTTTTTTTACCATGCCCTCATAAAGACGAGTCGGTAGGCCGCTTCAAACCAGTGCACACGAACAAAGGCCCTAGAAAACAATGATGAGTTGCTCGTGCACATGGTTTGAAGCGGCACGCTGAGGCCCCATGTTAGAGGGCATGATGTAAAAAAAGACATCCCCATGCTCATGCGTCTCACCGAGGATAACTATGTGGCCTTTAATAAAGGCCAGGGGGAGTTTTCAAAGAGCTAAAATGTTACGATAAAACTATCACACATTAATTTCTTTTCCTTCAAACCCAATATTCCAATATTCCAATATTCCAATCGCGAAGCGAAGCGGAGCCAAGTTCTTGCTATGGGCATGATCGATATTACCGGAAAGAAGGTTCTTTTAAGAGAGGCAGTGGCTTCCGGGCGGATAAAACTCTTACCAGAGACAATAAAGAAGATAAGGGAAAATCAGATTAAAAAAGGAGACCCTCTGTTGGTTGCTGAAATAGCAGCCATGAAAGCTGCCAAAGAGACCTATCTCTTGATTCCCCATTGCCATCAGATCCCATTAAATACAGTTGAG
>JAUWZC010000244.1 GCA_030615565.1 Desulfobacteraceae bacterium
GAGTGCATCGTTTCGCATACGGATTATCTTCACACCCATATTGATAGGCCAATCGGGATCAGGTAGACCATGAACCCAGCACACTCTTCCTCGGGCCTTGAGAAAATCATCTCGGTAAAGCCAGGTCTTAAGTTTTACCTCCTGACCAACTTTGAACCCATTGGAGCTGTCGACCTTAATGCATAGCCCCTCATTACTCACATCCTGGGTTTCGCCCTGGAAGAGAGGGCTGTGAAACACTGTCTCCAGGCACTTCCCCTTGACCGGAAGTGCAAGAGGAACACGTTCAAACCGCCGTTTTTCAGAAAATTCGACTGCCATTGTTGCTTTTCTCCCCTACACAAATTTCATTCATTTAATGATAGCTGGTTATAAGACCCACCATCCCTACCTCGGCCAGTTTCAAGTGACTTTGCGGTCATTGACAAAATCTGTAGCCAGTTTTTCTCTAGACCGTTTATAATTCCAAACAAATATGGCTGTCAAGTCAAGAAAAATCGCCTTTCCCAATCGCCTCAGAATCAACGACTTTAGCCTAACGAAAGTTGGGCAGGATATACAAGATATTGTGTAAGGTTTTTAAAATAGAGGATTTAAATATTCGTGCCAAAATCGATCGTAAAGCTAAATTAAATTTCATTCAAGGTTTCTTTTGGTAAACAAAAGTTTTTGAGGCTCTAAATTCCTTCCAATCATAGCAGTATTAGAAAGTCCTTGGTTGAGAGCAAAGCATAGACTTAAAGATAAAATAAGGCAGAGCCAAAATGACCTCAAGCCGTTCAACAATCCAACCTGGCATAAAAAAGCAGGGAAGCTAGACCTGGCCTGACACAGCAACAAGACACAAATTGACAAAAATATGATAACCATTAAATTCTTTGTTCTCATTTTTGTCAGCTTTCTAAGTTCAGAAGTCCTAATATACTATAAAAAAGAGATTTCATCTTCTCCCTCTCTTAAAGGACTGCAAAAGGTGGGATATCTAAGAAGTGGAGACTTGTAAATATATGGATATTAAAAAGGCAGAGCCTTTAGGCCCTGCCTTGAAAGGTCGTCCCAAAGGTTCTAAGGAATATTTGCCTGCGCGGCGCAGCTTTCAATTGCGCCCTTCTCCTTGCCGGTAATAACTCCATCCTTCTTCAGGGCGTTGGTTAGGTGCGCCACGCAGCTTATGAACTTACCGTGGTTTTTAACACCGGCGGCACATTCCGCAATCCGGTCGGTGATGGTGCAACCAGTCGGCAGCAGAGTATTAAAAACTCCAGAATCGCAGTCTCCAATAACAACAGTTGAACTAAGATCGGAATTAACGCAATTATCCTGATAATCTAGAATACCATCACTATCATTGTCAATTGAGATAATTGGTGTCATGTTACCTGTAAACTGACCTGTTTCTGTAAATGTTAATTCAGTAATAAAAGCCGTTGCATCGAGTGGGTCAAGCTCAGCCCCTTCCTCGATGCCAAGAATTCGGAATTGGTCCACTCCTTCAGGACCAAAGTTATAGGTCTCACCGGATCCTAAGTCTTTTCTAGCTAAATAGAAGTCCGTATCATCAAACAAGTAGAGGTCGAATAGGTTATCCCCGACCTCAGGCAATGTAACTGAAGCGAACTTCACGGTATCCTCAATCCCGATTTCATAATCATAGCCGACCGCTACAAAGGGGTCGATAAAGCAGGGAACACCTTCTTCAACGTCAATATCAAACATAAAGGCGGCGCCGAATTCGTCAGTGGGGTCAGGATCTTGTCCCACAGTAGGTATGAAAACCGTATCTGGTTCACCCTCTTCTAGCGGGGTGAAATCGTAGAAAGATGTTGAGCGACTAGTACCGTCTTCGTTATTAAGAAATACTCTAATTATATAAGGATGATCGGCTACTAACACTCCGTCATCTATGGTATACTCTGTGGTCGTTATATCAAGATGGGGACTCCACCATATTCTAAGGCCGGTAACGGCATCAATGATGTTAAGATGAATGTAGCCAGCGCCGGAGTTGGCAGGCAATGTCCAAGATATTGTCGGGGTTAAACCAGTGCCAAGGATCTGCACGTTGCGTAAAAAAGGCATCGGTCCAACATCGCCGATTTCATTAGTGAGAGCTGTCGCTGTATAAGGCCCGTTGGTGGCGGTAATTAGCCAAGCACCTGTTAAGGCTGGATCATAGGCAATCTTTTTTCCAAATTCATTAGGCGGAATTCCGCCAATATAACCTAGTTGCATGGAATATCCGGTATCCAGATTGGTGGCTGTTACGACCGTCTGGCCGTAGGATGTATTCACTGGCTCAACCTGGGCGCTGACGCTCAACCTATCACCCGGAGTCCATCCTATTGAGTTTGGACCCAGAATATCACGGAAAAGTCCAGCATACAAAATCGTTAGAGGAATACGTAACCACCCTTCAATTGGATAAGTAGCACTAAAACCGCCAACTGTGTAGTTGCCTCCTGAAACAGCCAGTGTAAGGCATCTGTTTACGTCCGTTGAGTCGTTAGAAAAGTTTTGCTGTATCGTACAAACTTGGCTACCAGAAACACTCTTGACTATTGCAACATGCCCATAATCTCCTCCTTCTGAAACTAAAATATCTCCTACTTGAGGAGAAGTTGAAGAACCGTTGGGATATCTTTCTAGTCCCATTGCACTTGCATTATCATACCAGGTATTTGCATCTCCAAGATGCATAGAGGCCAAGTCTATGCCATACACCAATAAATAATATCTTCTGACATATTCTACACATTGCCACTGAATACCTGTATAAGTACCGTTGACATAGTTTGATACATCACTGTAATATGAGGTATTACCATTAGAATATGCAGCCACCCCACTAAATTCACCGAGATAAGTTCCAAATGGTTCAGCAGCGTTTGAGTTGCTGCCAAGGAGAAGTAAAAAGCCTGCTATCGTGATTAAAATGATATTTGAAACTATTGCTCGCTTTCTAACATTAATTAACATAATTTCCTCCATCTCATTAGGTATTTTCTAAAGTATCGAGAGCTGTAATTTTGTTATAGCTATCTCGATTGATTTAAAATGATAGAAAATTGCATGTTACGTGCCATAATCGATCGTACAGCCAAATTAGATTTTATTCAAGGTTTCGTTTGGTAGTCATAAGTTTTCCGACCTTTCATTTTTGCACAATCATAGCAGAAAGCAAAACTCCAGTTTTAAGAACTGGGATTGATGACATCATGGGTTTTGATGGACTGGAATTCTTACAGATATGTTGGAGATAAGTCAGGTTTTGGAAGGTGTAATTCCCTCCGTTTCTGAATTCATGTCTCAAAAAATAGATTGAATTACACTACATGGTATGGTGAAAAAGAGATGAGGTAACGAAGGGAGTCCGTAGGGCGACCGAAGTTGCCTCATCCTCCGATACATCGAAAGGAGTATA
>JAUWZC010000074.1 GCA_030615565.1 Desulfobacteraceae bacterium
CAGTGCACACGAACAAAGGCCCTAGAAAACAATGATGAGTTGCTCGTGCACATGGTTTGAAGCGGCACGCTGAGGCCCCATGTTAGAGGGCATGATGTAAAAAAAGACATCCCCATACTCATGCGTCTCACCAAGGATAACTATGTGGCCCTTAATAAAGGCCAGGGGGAGTTTTAAAAGAGTTAAAATGTTACAGTCTCTTGTGTTTTTTAAGTTCCTAGTATTCATAGAGCTTTATAATCACCCTGTGCCAAGACAAGTTTTAACTTATAACTTTAGGCCTGCCCGCCCCGCTTTGCGGGATGAGGCAGGCGGGCATTTTAGCCCTGGCCCAGACCTGGCATTGGAAATTTGATGTTTGGTATTGAGTTCTTGGAAAAGCTAATAGCCCTTATTTAATACATCATCACGTCGCGCCTCCCGATCCCGTACCGGTCTCGGGACGGGGAGGGCGGGCAGGGCGGGCTCATTTTAGGCATTTTTATGATTTATGGCATTGGCATAGATCTTGTGGATATAAAAAGGATGGGAAAAGTAATCGATAGATGGGGAACAAGGTTTATGAATAGGGTATTCACTGCGCAGGAAATTAATTTCTGCTTTCAAGGTTCAAAATTAGAGTCTTCCTTTGCCTTGCGTTTCGCTGCCAAGGAGGCCTTCTCAAAGGCGATAGGTTTGGGCATGAGAAAGGGCATCAGGTGGCAGGATATAGAGATCGTTCACAATAAAAGGGGTAGACCAGACCTCAATTTAACTGGAAAGGCACTTAGTTTCTGTCATACGGAGGGAATAATTAGCTGGTATGTTAGCCTTTCAGATGATGGTGACTATGGCATAGCCGTAGTAGTACTTGAAAAACCTGCTACATATTAAAAACTCAAAAGCCTTGAGATTGAAAGAAATTTCGTATCTGCTCAAAAATTTAAGGAAGGGGATAGGTATCTTTTTTTGTTATGCCCTTCGAATCCCGCTAAGCGGGACCATGTCGTTTCAAAATTGGGTAATAGCCTCTCGGCCCTGAGCTCGAGGCCGAAGGGCAACTAGACCTTAGAATCATATGTTCCGTCTACATAAATCCCGACATGTCGGGAAAACGACAGCTAAGCTTAAACTATATTTAAGGCCCGCCCTGGCGCGAACTTTGTGGTATATTATATGATCGTTTTATTATTACTCAGACTCATTTTAAATACTACTGCATTGCTAGCCAGGTCTGGGCCAGGGGCATAAACAAAAAAAGATACCTATGCCCTAAAGAACAAGCAACTTAAAATCCACAAGATTTTGAGCAATTACGAAATTTCCGTAAAATATGCAACAACCTCAGTCGAAAAAACCGTGTGGTTAGGTCAACAACTGGGAATCCAATTAAACAATGGCGATATTATCGCATTGATCGGTGACCTAGGAGGTGGTAAGACATGGTTCACAAAAGGAATAGCCATTGGCCTTGAGATTGACCCAGATTATATAGTCAGTCCAACATTCACCCTTGTTAATGAATACCAAGGAAGGCAACAACTTTTTCATATAGACCTTTATAGGCTTAAAAACAAAACCGAAATTCTGGCTTTAGATCTGGAAGATTATTTTTCAAGGGAAGGGATAGTTGTTATAGAGTGGGCTGACCGTTGGCCAAGGGAGCTACCGGAGGAGAGAATTCAGGTTGAGTTGAAGATGGTTAATGAGCATACCAGGGAACTTGAATTTTCTGGAAATCATCCCAGGGCTAAGGAAATTATAGGGGCATTAAAAGAGAAAGTAGGTCATGATTTGGAACAATTAAGATAGAAGAACTTAATAAGGAGGATAATTATGTTTTGGAAAAGGTTATCTATTTTGTTAATTAGTTTAGGCATCATAATTACTTTTGGCTGTGCTGGAATAGAAAAGGGTAAGGATTTTGCTACAAGCATTATTCCACATGAGGTAGATGAGAAGCTTTTCAGCCAAGTCCCAGATGAAAAAAAAGATGTTATTAACCCTTTACTGGATACCGTTAACGATGCCAAAGAGCACCTTGAGCTTGCTAAGGCCTTGGTAAAGAAAAAGGAAGCCGAATTAGATCTGGAAAAAGAAAAAAAGGGTTTGGCAAAGATTCAACTACACATAAGTGGGGCTGAGCTTAACCTAGAGAAAATGAAAGCTGTTCAATCAGCAGGCCTTGGGGATGCAAAAAAGGTCAATCAACAGGTTGCTAGACTTGAGGCTAAGGTCTATAAATTAAAAGGTGATGAGGCCAAGAAAAAGGCTAAGGTTGAAAATGCCAAGTTGGTCGTTAAAGAAGTCCAAGAGAAGATCGAAGATTTGGAAACTAAGACTCAAAAGGAAGAAGTAGAGACTGAAACTAAAAAGGAAAATACAGAGACAGAAACTAAAAAATAAGTTCACTAAATATGGCGTTAATAGTACAAAAGTACGGCGGCACCTCTGTAGGAAGCATTGAAAAGATAAAAAAGGTTGCTGAGAGGGTAATCGAATATTGTAAAAAAGGAAACAGGCTTGTAGTGGTTCTCTCAGCAATGGCCGGACAGACAGATTCCTTGATCAGGCTTTCCAAAGAGATAATAGATACCCCTGACCCAAGAGAATTAGATGTTTTGATGGCCACAGGCGAGCAGGTGAGTGTATCCTTATTTGCTATAGCAGTAAAGTCCATGGGCTATGATTGTCGATCCCTTCTTGGCTTCCAGGCATCTATACATACAGACCAAATATACGGTAAGGCAAGGATCAGGAAGGTTGATACCAATCGGATCATAAGAGAGTTAGATGAAAACAGAATTATAGCTGTAGCTGGCTTCCAGGGAATCGATGAAAGTAGCAATATTACCACCTTAGGGAGAGGGGGGTCAGATACTACTGCAGTAGCCTTGGCAGCAGTACTAAAGGCAGATCTATGTGAGATCTTTACAGATGTTGAAGGCGTATTCTCGGCCGATCCAAATATCTGCACCCATGCCAAAAAACTTGATAGAATATCCTATGAAGAAATGTTAGAGTTGGCCAGCTTAGGGGCCAAAGTTCTGGATATAAGATCACTTGAATTTGCTAAAAAATTTAATGTGCCCATCCATGTTAGATCATCTTTTACGAAAAGTGAGGGAACTATGGTGGTAGAAGAAAATAAGGAGATGGAAAAGGTGATGGTCTCTGGTGTTGTCTTTGACAAAAACGAGGCCAGAATTACAATAGTAAAAGCGCCTGATAGACCTGGAATTGCTTTTAAAATATTTGACCCTGTTTTCAAAGCCGGTGTAGTAGTGGACATGATTGTTCAGAATACCAGTGCTGAGGGATTAACTGATCTGACATTTACAGTCACCAAAACAGATTTTCAGGAAACTATGAAATTGCTAAAACAGGTTGTCCAAGAAATAGGGGCAGAAAAAGTGCTTGGAGATCAGGATATTGCTAAGGTATCTATTGTTGGACTGGGTATGAAAAATCATGCTGGAGTTGCATCCAAGATGTTTGAGACCCTATCAAAGGAAAATATCAATATAAGTATGATCAGTACCTCCGAGATAAAGATTTCCTGTGTTATAGAAGAAAAATACACCGAACTTGCGGTAAGGACCTTGCATGAGTCCTTTGGTCTGGGTGATGAAAAAGAAAAAAATTAGTAACCAACAAATAGGCCTTTTTATCCTTATTCTAATCCTCCTTCTTGAGTGGGGAATAAATAGCCTATATTCTTCACAAGGAGATTTTGGCTTTATTGAAAGGGGAAACAATATTTTTATCCTGATCGCTGGCGCTGTAAAAAATCCTGGCGTCTATGCATTTGATAGGGAACCTTCTTTAAAGGAATTGGTAGCCAGGGCTGGCGACCTGAAGGCAAAACTGATTGGCACAAAATGGGATACATATCCCTCTGTTGCTCAAGGGACAAGTGTCCAAATCAGCTCAGAGAATGGGTACATAAATGTCTCAACTGGACCTATGCCCGCAGCATATAAAATCACCCTTAAAATCCCTATATCTATAAATACTGCAAGTCAGGAAGAACTGGATACTATACCTGGTATAGGGCCAACGCTAGCTAAAAAGATCATTAATTATATATCCCTTTACGGTCCATTTAAGACAGTAGAAGAAATAAGAAATGTGCCTGGTGTGAGAAGACTACGCTATCTAAAAATAAAGCCTCATATTGGGATTTAGAAAATTGAGGGGGAATGATGCCATTTAAAAAAAGTATTCCTGGGTGGTCAATCGGCCTGATCCTTACCCTTCTATTTATAACAATGTTCGTCACAGGCCTTGGTGATTTTACAGATGTTATAGAGAAAAAAACATTCGACCTCCGCTCCAGGCTTAGTGCCTCTGGAGAAAGAAATCCAGATATTGAGATAGTGGTTATAGATGATGAGGATTTGGCTGAAATCGGTCGTTTCCCCTGGCCAAGAAACATCCTTGCCAAGGCAGTACACAATCTTGCAATGGCTGGTGCCAAGGTTATCGCCCTGGATATAATGTTTAATGAGCCAGAGGAGAGTTTTGGCCTCAAAACGATTAAAGAACTGAAGAAGACATATATTGATCTTGATTTAAAAAATAAAGATTCATCTGCCAAGACATTTTATAAATTATTGAATAAGGCAGAGGCTGATCTGGATAATGACACAAAATTAGCTGAGGCATTTAAAAAGGCCGGCAACGTAGTTCTACCTATATATTTTGATACAAGGAGTGCAGGAAGAGACGATGAGGTTCCTGATTACATAGCCAAAAACTCCTATAAAATTATACATGGTCTAAAGGATGAATGGGCAACAAGCTCCATTATGTGGCTTTCAAAGATAAAGCCACTTCTTCCTTCCTTTGCTAATTCGGTTGCAGGCATTGGTCATATAAATCTTTTCCCAGATGATGATGGATCCACCAGGACTCAAATTCACGCCATTGGCTATTTAGAAAACACATTCGTTCCATCATTTCCTATTGCAATAGTAAAAACCTTCAAGGGATTAGACTACAATCAGATCAGGCTTATCTTGGGCGAGGAAATCGATATAAAGGTTACCCCATCCAAGACAGTCAAGATTCCAGCAACAGATTTTAACATGCCAACCCTCATTAAATGGAATGAAGGGCCAGGGGTTGCATTTCATATGACACCATTCAGGAAGGTTTTAAAGAAGGAATTTCAAACAAGCCTCTTCAGAGACAAGATTGTCATCCTGGGTCCCACTGCCCCGGGAATTGGAGACCGATTTGTTACACCTATCTCTAGTAGTTTACCAGGCGTGGAGATAATAGCCAACTCGGTGTCTAATATCTTAAGAGAAAAATTTTTTATGCGGCCTCAATGGACCTCATTTCTTGAGCTGGGTATTATCCTTCTTTTCGGGCTCTATATTTCATTTCTCCTGCCCAGGCTGAAGGCCGGTACCGGTGCCATCATCACGCTAATCCTCCTTCTCTCTTACGGAACAGTGGGAACAATCCTATTTTTTCGCTCAAATATATGGCTTAAGATTACACCTCAACTAGTTCTTTTGATTCTGGGTTATATCTTAGTTGTTAGCAGAAATTTCTTTATCACCGAAAGGACAAAAGAAAAGGTGGAGGCTGATTCTGTAGAAACAAACAAGGCCCTTGGTCTTTCTTTCCAACAACAAGGAATGCTTGATCTTGCCTTTGAAAAATTTCGAAAATGCCCTACAGATGAATCAGGGGTTAAGGATCTTTTATACAATCTTGGCCTCGATTATGAAAGGAAAAGGCAGTTTAACAAGTCATTATCAACGTATAATATGATTATTGAAGATGGAAGCGATTTCAAGGACTTGGGTGAAAGGATACCTAAACTAAAAGGTGCTGAAACTACTATGATCTTTGGTACTAGTGCTGGCCATCCTGGTGACATTGGGACAGCAATAAATGGTCTTGATACTAAACCAACGCTTGGCAGATATGAGATTTCAGGGGAGTTAGGTAGAGGTGCAATGGGGATTGTTTATAAGGGAGAAGATCCCACTATACATAGGACCGTTGCTATAAAAACCTTACGATTATCCGAATTTGAAGAAGGAGAGCTAACTGATATAAAGGAACGCTTTTTCAGGGAAGCAGAATCAGCAGGCCTGTTAAACCACCCTAACATTGTATCTATATACGATGCTGGTGAAGAACACGACTTGGCCTATATAGCCATGGAATACCTACACGGAGAAGATTTAGTAAAATACACACATAAAGGAAAGCTCTTCCCCTTGAGGGGTGTGCTTAACATCATAACCCAAGTAGCTGATGCCTTAGATTATGCCCACAAAAACAATGTTGTTCACAGGGACGTAAAACCAGCCAATATTATGTTACTCAAAGACACAGACAAGATAAAGGTTACGGATTTTGGCATTGCCAGGATCACATCGTCATCTAAGACAAAAACAGGTGTTGTTTTAGGCACACCTTCTTATATGTCTCCTGAACAGGTGGGTGGGAAAAAGCTCGACGGACGTTCAGATATATTCTCTTTAGGTGTAGTTCTTTTCGAGATGCTAACCGGACAAAAGCCCTTTGTTTCCGACGATATGACTTCACTAATGTTTCAGATTGCCAAAGAAAAACACCCCTCGGTGAGGAAGATTAATCCAAAAATTCCACCGATTGTTGAAAAGATAATAGATAAGGCCTTAACTAAGGAAATTAATCAACGTTACCAAAAGGCGAGCTTAATGTCCGAACATCTCAGAAAGATTATAGACCGAATAGATCAACTGAGAATGAAAAAGGCCTCCAAAGAATAATATTAAAGTTATAAGTGTCTAAAGTTTAAAGTTAAAAACTGAAGGCATAACAACGGCCAACAGACAACTTTGAACTTAGTTGTATAGTAATTTCCTTTTTGGACGCAGCCTGCCCTGGCGCGACCTCCTCGGCATATATTGAAACCTCTGTGGTATCTATTGACTCAGACTATATAGCCTAAACATTGCATGCCAGGTCTGGGCCAGGGATGAACGCAGATTGTAAAGATTTTTAATGTGCCTAAGGCGCATAAATATAAAGAGCTAATAGAATAATTATCTGCGGATATTGGCGAAAATCCGCGTCCTAATTTAAATATGATTATACTTGGAATAGATACCTCCTGCGATGACACCTGTGCTGCAATAGTAGAAGATGGAAAAAGATTATTATCTAATGTTATTAACTCTCAAGTTATTGTTCATCACAAGTATGGAGGTGTAGTCCCGGAAATTGCATCAAGAGAACATATTAGAAATATTGTTCCTGTTGTAAGGGAATCACTAAAAAAAGCTGGGCTAAATAATAAAGATATTCATGGAATAGCAGTTACTGTGGGGCCTGGTCTTGTTGGGGCCCTCTTAGTTGGTATTCATTTCGCCAAAGCCTATAGCTATGCTAACAATACTCCTCTCATAGGAGTAAATCATTTGGAGGGGCATATCCTATCTATATTCTTAGAAAAGAGGATTCCCCCTTTCCCCTTTGTAGCCCTTACTGTTTCAGGTGGCCATACAAATATTTACTATGTCCGGGGTTTTGGGGATTATACTGTGTTGGGTCAAACCCTGGATGATGCCGCAGGTGAGGCGTTCGACAAGGTGGCAAAACTTCTTAAGTTAGGCTACCCAGGAGGCCCTGTAATAGAAAAACTTACTGCTTCAGGCCGCCCCGATTCGATTAATTTTCCAAGGGCATACCTATCCAAAGACTCTCTTGACTTCAGCTTTAGCGGTCTCAAGACTGCTGTTGCGCTTTATGTCAAAAAATGGCACGATCACAAAACAGAAGAAAATAAAATTAAGATAGCAGATATCGCTGCATCCTTTCAGGCTGCAGTTGTTGATATCCTCATTGATAAGGTAATTACAGCAACAGCTCAGGTTGTAGTAAAGTCAGTCGTACTCGCAGGAGGAGTAGCCAGAAACAACTATTTACGCAATAAACTACAAAAAACAATGACTAAAAAAGAAATTGATCTATATATCCCAAGTCCGCAACTCTGCACAGACAACGGGGCTATGATTGCTGTTGCTGGTTATCACAGGATAATTAAAGGCCAAAGAGATGATCTAACCTTAGATGCCCGATCAAGATTTCCATTAGATCAATTAGATACCTAACTGGTATGTCCCTACTTGGTCTGGCAATAAATTGCTCCTTACCTGCCTTTCTCTTGAGTTTCCTGTATTTGCCAGCCTTATGGAGTAATCTTTTTTCTCTTGCAGGATAAGACTTTAAAACTTATTATCTTTTACCTGCTTCATTGCAAGTAACTTTTTACTCCATAGGGCTTGCCCTGTTAAATTCCCGCACAAGACTTGGCGAGCGGGCAGGCAACAAACAAAAGAAACAATAGCAAAGAATGACCAAAAATGCGTTTTAACCGTCAGTTCCGATATATATATCTTAGGCTTATTCGGCTCAGAGGTCATCCTCATGAATTAGCCTTAGGCATGGCCTTTGGTATATTTATAGGTATGACACCAACTATCCCCTTTCACACAATCGTTGCAATAGCATTGGCCTTAACCTTTAAGGCAAGTAAGATAACAGCAGCGGTTGGAACCTGGATATGTAATCCCTTAACTGTATATCTTGTTTACAAATATTGTTATGAAATAGGGTCATTTATCCTGGGATTTGATCATAACGCAAAGTTCCTGGAGCCAATGGTGGAAGCAATTAATCATGGAGAGTTTTTTAATGTAGTAACTACAATTTTGGGTAGTGGCGGAATGGTAGTCGCAGCCTTCCTCTTAGGAGGTATTGTATTAGGCATTTTGTTTGCAGTACCTTCATATTTTATCTTCTTCTATTTTTTTAAGACCTTTATTTCATGGTGCAAATCAAGAAAGTTAATCAAGGCCTGATAGTATCTAAGGCCTTGTTAAGTAAATCAGGGATCAGGCCCAGAAAAAGGCTTGGGCAAAACTTTTTGGAAGATCCTGCTATAATTGAAAAAATCATTACCCATGCACGATTTGATAAAAACGATGTAGTTGTAGAAATAGGCTCGGGTTTAGGTGCATTAACGATCCCAATCATCTCCAACATTTATCATTTGGTGGCTATAGAGAAAGATCCATTATTGATAACTATATTAAAAGAAAGGCTGTCACTGAAAGAGAAGGAAAAGATAACATTTATTTCCGGGGATGTCCTGAAATTAGATTTTAAAGAGATCTATGATAAATTTAAACAAAAGCTCCAAATAGTAGGCAATCTTCCCTATAATATCTCATCTCCATTCTTGGAAAAGCTTATAATAAATCGAAATTATATCAAAAATGCGATCCTCATGTTTCAATACGAATTTGCACAACGTTTGACTGCTACGCCAAAGAGAAAGGAATACGGTGCCCTGAGTGTTATAAGCCAATACTATGCCCAGATATCCCCCCTTCTCAAGATTAAAAGGGATGCCTTTTATCCAAAACCAAAGGTTGATTCTATGGTTTTGGAGATTGATTTTAAGAAACCACATCCATTTCAGGCGAAAAACGAGGTGACTTTTCGTAAGACTGTCAAGGCAGCATTTAGCTACCGAAGAAAGACAATCCTTAACTCTCTTGAAAGGGGAATGGTGTCTGCATCCAGGGAAATGATAGCAAAGGCCTTAACAAAATGCCTCATTGACCCAAAAAGAAGGGCTGAGACCCTCACCATAGATGAATACATACATTTGAGTTCTGTCTTAATGCCAGATAAGACAATCCCTTGACACATAATAAAGTCAATGTTATTTAGCTTTTGAAATGTTTAAAGGATTAAAAATTGCGTCAAAAAAACTATATAGTTATTGAAGGTCCATTAGGAGTAGGTAAGACCAGCCTTGCTATGCTGTTGGCTGAAAAGATAAATGGTAAAACCATCTTAGAAGAGACTGAAGGAAATCCTTTTCTTGCAAACTTCTATAAAGACCCAATAAAATTTGCATTTCAGACACAACTCTTCTTCATACTGAGGCG
>JAUWZC010000048.1 GCA_030615565.1 Desulfobacteraceae bacterium
AAGGCAGCGGTCAATTTTTTTGGATCAATAGATAGGATAACGTCAAAGTACAGGGTATGGGTATCTTTTTTTTGTTATGCCCTATAACATGGCCCCTTACTGGGTCGTTTCAAAATGGTTTATTGCCTCTCGGCCCTGAGCTCGAGGCCGAAGGGCACCTAAGCCTTAGAATCATAAGCTCCGTCTGTATAAACCATTTTGAAACGCCCACTAATCTAAACTATATTAGGGCATGATCAAAAAAAAGATACCCATACCCAATCTAAGGCGGAAGAAATCAATAGGTTATTTTTCATTATGACGTGGCCCTGATGCAATCGGTTATTTTTTTTTAAGCAAACCTGAAGTTATTTCTCCTTTTCATCCTTGATGAATCCCTTCCATACACTTGTTACACCAGTTTATCGCTTCTCCGTTGCATACAACATATTCATTCTTATACTAATCCTGTAATCAACAAACATGGGGGCTTAAAAGAAACTAAAGAGGGAGGGTAAAATGAGAAACCGATTTTACTCAGATCATAGAATAATGTTTCATCTTTTCTTGGCTGCACTACTTTTCTTGGCCACTCCAGTATGGGCCAAGGACTGGCATGAACTCCAAGATTTAACCGATGTGCAATTGTCAGAAAAGATCTCTGGGTTTAAAGAAAGGCTGGAACAAAATCCCTCAGATTTTGAAGCACTCAAGGCGCTTGGTATAGCCTACCATATAAAGGCTAGGAAAGACGCCAAAAAGTATGCACCCAAGGCAGTGAAGTATTTAACCAGGGCCTATGAAATAAATAAAAAGGATTATGAAACCGTGTGCTATCTGGGTAGCGCAACCACCATGATGGCCAAGACCACATGGAATCCTATAAGGAAGATGTCCTATGTTAATAAAGGGACTGGCTTGATGGACAAGGCGGTAAGAAGGGATCCTAACAATGTCTCTATTCGAATGACAAGGGCTGGCAATTCAAAAAGCCTACCTTCTTTTCTGAACAGGGGTGAAATAGCCTTTGAAGATTTTGAGTATTTGGCAGATCTTATCGAGAAGAATCCTGAATCTTATTCCTTGATAAAGAAGGAAATTTATACCAACCTTGCAGAGTTGTATAAAAAGGCAGGAGATCAGGTGAAGGTGGAAAAATTCAGGAAACTGGCTGATAGCCAGTAAAATAAAAAGGAGAACATGATGCTCTTAACTGAAATGATAGACATTAAAAAGGATTATTTTTTGGGGGAAACGGTAGTGCATGCCTTAAGAGGTATTGATCTGACCATTGACAAAGGAGAGTTTGTGGCCATCTGGGGGCCTTCCGGATCCGGCAAGACTACCTTATTGAATCTTATTGGGGCTATTGATCAACCTACCTCCGGCCAATTTTATATCGAGGGCCAGGAGATTAAAAGACTATCTGATAATAAGAGAACTGATCTCAGGAATAGATCCATCGGTTTTATTTTCCAGGGGTTTAACCTGATACCGGTTCTTTCTGCCCTTGAAAATGTCATGCTGCCCCTTGAGATAAGGGGTGCATCATTCTCCAAGGCAAGAGAAAAGGCATTATGGCGTCTTGATGAAGTCGGCTTATCCGATTTTGTCAGCCACCGTCCTGATAAGATGTCCGGAGGCCAACAGCAGAGGGTTGCCATTGCGAGGGCCCTGGTTACATGTCCATCCCTTGTCATTGCTGATGAGCCAACGGCCAATCTGGACACCGGCACATCAAAGAAGATCATCGGACTTATGAGGAATCTAAATGAAAAGGAAAAAACTACCTTTATCTTTTCTACCCATGACCAGAGGCTTCTGGATCAGGTAAAACGCCTAATTCGGCTTGAGGACGGAAAAATTTTAGACGGGGGGATAAAAAAATGATCAAATGGATAAAGATAGCCCTGCGCAACATCTTGAAAAACAGGCGAAGGTCTTTCGTGACCCTCCTGGCAATTGCTATGGGCTTTGCAGCAGTGAGCCTATTTCGGGGATATATACACAACACCTATGAAGGACTCAGACAGTCGGCTATCAGGGGGGAAGGATTAGGACATCTCACCATCTATAAAGAAGGTTGGTTCGAAAAGGGAAAGGTCGACCCCGACAGGTACATGTTTTCTCAAAAAGAGTTCCAGAGGTTAATCGATCTGGTTGAGGAGAATGAGGATGTCATTCTGGCTACTCCCCAGATAAATATCTCGGGGCTTGTCTCCAATGGACGTACCTCCACCATATTTTTGGCAAATGGTGTGATACCCCGGGATGAGAAAACAATAAAGGGCGCCTGGGCCTCCTTCCGGCCGGTAAAAGGGGATGGGCTTAGCGATAAAAAGCCCTATGGGGTGGAGATAGCAGAGGATCTGGCCAGGCACCTGGATCTGGGTCCTGGGAGTTACGGGGTAGTCATGGCCACAACCCTTGATGGCCAGATGAACGCCCTGGATATAGAGGTTGCGGGTGTGTATGACACCGGATCAGACGCTACCAATGACAAATATATAAGGGTTCCCTTTGTCTTTGCCCAATCTCTGTATGACACAGAAAAGGCCGACCGATTAGTGGTGCTGCTAAATCATTGGGAAAAGACTGAAACAGTCCGCAACCGGTTGCTCGGCAAGTTGTCTGTGGCAGGACTGAGGTGCGAAATAAAGACCTGGAATGAGCTTTCCCTTTTCTATTCCAAGGTGAAAGGGATGTTTGACATGATCTTCTTGTTTATATTTGTGATCGTCTTGATTATTGTGGTTATGAGTGTGGTGAATACCATGGGAATGGCAGTATTAGAGAGAACCAGAGAGATCGGTACCCTCAGGGCCCTGGGACTAAAACAGCGGGGTGTAAGTATTCTTTTTGCTATAGAGGGGGCGATGCTTGGACTCCTGGGAACCATTTTCGGCGTTATCTTGAATGTAGCCGTATGGGGGGTCATCCGGATCGTTGAACCGACCTATATCCCGCCAGGGGTCTCGACGCCTGTCCCATTAATCGTTAACCTGGTGCCACAGGCCATGCTCATCCTGATGGTCTTTCTGATTTTACTCTCATTGATAGCCGCAATACTTCCAGCTAGACGTGCTGCCAGACAGAATGTGGTGGATTCCTTAGGGCATGTCTAATGGATTGCGGATTTGGGCCTGCCCTGGCGCGACGTGGCTTGAATACGGTATTGCTTCTCATGATTCTGCATGCCCGGGTTTCCATCGCTGAATCTTGAAAGGCCAGGTCTGGGCCAGGGATTTTGGATTGATGATTCAAAAAATGCACTTCAATCTTCAATAACCAATCGTCAATCTATAGGAGGATACTTATGAATTTCAAGTTTCAAGTTTCAAGTTTCAAGCTCATGGCCTTGCTTGTTATGGTAGTGTCTGGAATTGCATTTCATACAAAACCGTTGATAGCTGACATTTCACCAAAAGAGATCCTTTCCATGGCAGATGAGGCAAGAGGGAATGTGGAAGGTATAGAGTGGGAGATCAAGATTGAATCTATTGAAAATGGCCGCAAACAATTTCGAACTCTCAAGATAAAGGCTCGCGACTTCAATAGCCTTGCGGAATTTCTCTTGCCACCCAAGGTGAAGGGCCGCAAGTTATTGATGATTGACCGGAACATGTGGTTCATCAAGCCAGGTTTGAGGAAACCAGTCCCAATATCTCCCAGACAAAAACTAGTGGGTGGGGCTTCCAATGGTGATATCGCCTCCACCAACTATGCCGGAGACTATGATGCAACTTCTGTATCTGAAGATACAATTAACGGAGAACCCTGCTACCTTCTTGACCTGATCGCCAACAATAAAAAGGCCACATATGACCGGATCATGTACTGGATTTCCAAGGAACGTCTTGTTGGCGTCAAATCAAAGTTTTTCACAGTATCCGGAAAGATGTTCAAATTAGCGACCTTTGAGTACGGAAACAGTATCCTGATACAGGGGAAACCTAAACCCTTTGTTTCTAAGATGGTCATTACAGACGCCGTAGTAAAAAGCAATGTTACCATTATGAATTACAGCAAAGTCAAACTCAAGAAGATTCCGGATTCAACCTTCAATCTTAACCTGTTGGTTAGATGATGTGAGATATGGGACTCAAGCTAAGGAAAGCTACACTATGAGAATCAGAGTCCTTTTTATTGCATACCTGCTATTTTGGCCGACCTTTTCCATAGCTACAGAGTTGGGCAGCGTTACTGAGAGAGTGGAAGAAACAAAATCTTCCGGACTACGGGACGAATTCTCAGAAGGTTTTGAATACAGTATGAGATTCTTGACTTTTGGCACCTGCCAGAAGGTGGCAGACTCTTCCCAGAACCCCAATAATGATTTTTTTCAGATCCCACGCTATTCTACAGAATTGGAAATCCGTCCAGATCTCCGTCTAACATTCAGGAGATTGGATCTAAGCGTCAAACCCAGGATTAATCTTGAATGGATGGCATGGGAGGATGGGGTTAGAGAAGGAGACACCGATTGGCATGATGACTGGTTTATCAATGAATGGTTGGCCAGGTTACGAATGACTGAAAACCTGTTTGTTTCATACGGCCGGGAAAACCTGCAGTGGGGCCCTTCCTACCTCTTTTCCCCTTCCAATCCTTTCTTCCGGGATAATGGCCGGAGCAACCCTAAACGAGAAGTGCCGGGAATGGATTTTGCCCGTCTTGTCTGGTTGCCAGGAATGTCATGGACCATTTCTTTTATCGCCAATTTAGATGAAGGGCGTCAGGAGTTTCGCTTTTATGAATTTGACAAGATCTACGCTTTAAAGCTTGATTATACAGGACAGGAAGCATATTCGAGCATGATTCTGTCACACCAGGAGAGTGACAGGAACAGGCTGGGTGCCTTTGGAGGCTGGACCGCCACAGATGCCCTTTTGATATATGGAGAAGGGACCATATCCAGGGGCACCAATGCACTCTATCCAAAAAAGGCTGATAACCCTTTTGGAGCGTCCATGGTTGCAGTGGATGATGAAGATTCATCCTTGATGGGAACCATTCTGGCTGGGGGCTCCTACACACTTGAAGCGGGGCCCACCCTGACAGTGGAATATGTGTATAACAGTCTTGGATATAGCGATGGAGAGGCAAATCTTTATTACCAGCTAAGACAGGCGGCTGCGGATGCCTATACTCTTTCAGCGCCAATAGGGGATTTATCCAGATTGACTCTCAGTCAGACAGCAGATCCCAAGTTGAGATTCCTGAGACGGAACTACGTTATGTTTCAATACTTGCATAATAATATCCAGGATGTACTCAACCTCACATTTCGGTGGACCCAGAACTTAGATGATAGCTCAGGCCAATTCATATATATTGTCGAGTACTTTGTGGGGGACCACGCCCAGCTTTTCTCTATAGGAAGTATAAATTCAGGGAGCGGGGATACAGAATTCGGAACTATCTTAGACTATCAATTGATGATCGGAGTGGAGTATATTTTCTGAGCTGCACTCATGGATTTGAAAATTTAACCCGGTCCTGATATACTGTTGAAAAAACTTTATTATGACAGCTAAGCACTTTTAGAGCTGATTTTATATGAAAGAAACTCGAAACTTGAAACTGGATAATAAGGCATTCTATCTCCTTAATTTAAGGAATGACGTGTAACAAAAAGCTCTTTCATGCTTTGTTGTGGCCGTAGGGCATGAATGTTCATTAGAAAAAACAATTTACCAGTAAATGCATGGGATATAGAATCAAGGCTATGATGCTTTAAATCAAAAGAGAACTTACATGGGAACTGTCACAGAAACAAAAATCCCTATAATAAATCGAAGGAAGACCCTAACATATCTTTTCTATACGGTGGTGTTCAACACCATTATTGCCATATTCCTGACAAGTGTGAAATTCGGGGATGGGCTTGTTAAAAACTTCATCTTTTCTCAGTGTATTGGCATCTCAATATGTTCATGTATTTTGATAGGCCTTTACCTTGTAAAACCTAAACGACATCTTATTGAACTGTTTGTCATCATCACAGCAATGATCGGTGGGTCACTGATTGGAGCCCTTTTAGGCTCAATAGCCACTGGAATACATCCTTCGATATTTCTTCAATATGGTTTTGCTATCAGGCCAGTAATACTTGGCCTCCTGTTCGGGTCCATAATCAGTTACTTTTTTATATCAAGGGAGAGAATCTCTGCCACAGAAGCCATAATTCAGGAAGAAAGGATAAAGAGGCTCACCAGTGAAAAAAAGGCCGTAGAAAGCAACTTGAGGCTACTCCAGGCCCAGATCGAGCCCCACTTCTTATTCAACACCCTATCAAATATTTTGAGCTTATCCGAAACCGATCTGGAAAAGGCTAAATCCATGCTAGTGGATTTAATCCATTATTTGCGAACATCACTTTCCAAAACAAGGAATGAGACAACCACCATTGACCAGGAGATGGAGATGATACGAGCCTATCTTAACATCTTTAAGATTCGGATGGGAGATAGATTGCGTTACAATATCGACATCCCGGATACTATAAAAGACTTCCCTTTTCCGCCGATGTTGGTTCAGCCATTAGTGGAAAATGCCATCAATCACGGGCTGGAACCCAAAATCGAGGGAGGAGAGCTGTCCATACGGGGAAAAGAAAAAGGAGATATCCTTCAGTTGGAGATCACTGATACCGGTATGGGCTTCCATGGAGGTGAGGATATAGGTGTCGGACTTTCCAATGTCAGGGAACGTTTACAATCCTTATATGGTGACAAGGGACATTTAATCCTGGAAGAAAATAGACCTTCCGGGCTAAAAGCTATTATTGAGATCCCCTATGACGCATATTAAGGCAATCATTGCGGATGACGAAAAGCAGTTAAGAGTACACCTAAAATCACTGCTTTTTGATCTCTGGCCAGATCTTATCATATGCGGTGAGGCCGGAAACGGCCAGGAGGCTTTGGAGTTGATAGAGAAAAACCGACCCGATATAGCTTTTCTTGACATCAAGATGCCCGGCCTTTCTGGGATGGAAGTGTCAAAAAGGATTGCAGGGTTATGTTGGGTTGTTTTTATTACTGCCTATGATAAGTATGCAGTTGAGGCCTTTGAAAACGAAGCCATTGATTACCTTCTGAAGCCAATAACCCACAAAAGACTGGAAAGGGCGGTTAGAAGACTCCAAAAACAGATTGCAGCCTCTATAAAACCTCCATCAGATATGACTGAAGTTGTGGAGCGGGCAATAGCCAGATTGTACCAGAAAGAAAAACCGGGCTATTTGAGGTGGCTTAGAGCCCAGCATGGAGATGGTATCCGCCTTATCCCAGTGGATGAGGTATGCTACTTTAAGGCCAGTGACAAATACACGTTGGTATTAACAAAGCAGGGTGAATTACTTATCAAAAAGGCTATTAAGGAGCTTGCCAATGAACTGGATCCCAATCAGTTCTGGCGCATTCATCGGGGTACTATTGTCAATGCCCATTACATTACCAAAGTAAGCCGTTCGTTGACCGGACGCGGCGTAGTGAAGCTAAAGGATCGACCAGAATTGCTTACAGTTAGCAGGAGCTACATTAATATTTTTAAACAGATGTAGCAAATTGGCTATTGTCTGTTGATAGCATCTGACTCCGACGCTGCCTCTCGGCCCTGAGCCTGTCGAGAGCCCCTCGGCCGTGAGCCCCTCGGCCTTGAGCTCGGGGCCGAAAGGCTCGGAGCCGAATGACCTCCAGGTCGAACGACTCAAGGCCGAATGGCGCTTCGGAGTTATTCATGAAAGAAACTTTAAGTTATCTTCCTTAATATGTTAGACAGGATAAACAGGATTGACAGGTTTTTTGTTGTCTTTTTGTCCTTCTCGGACGGAAGGACAAAAACCCAATGCCGCCAGAGGCGGCAAGAGAAAGCTCCAGGGATAAACCAGAGATGGGTATTATGTCTATCCATAGAAAACGTACAACCCGTTTTTATATCTCCCGCGTAGCAGGATTCTTCTTTCTCAGTTTCTTCAGGAAACTGAGAAAAAGAAAAGAAAATCCTGCAGATCCAGTAAATCCTGTCAGATAAAAAAAGACCATTGATAATTAAGTTTCTTAAGAGTTGTCAGTTGCTTGTTGTAAATGCAGGTGGGAATGACGTTGTAAGGTTAATCAGGATAGATATGATCTAAACCTCTTTTAAGTCTTTTACAGCAGAAACAAGCTGCGATACCTGTTCGCTTGCCTTACCTTGAAGGAAGATATCTGTGATATTCTCAGTAAGTACAGTTCTTTCCAGATTTATCTCAATTATCTTAGAGCCAGCCTGCTTTGCCTGCCTTGGAAGTATGTTAAAAGGAGAGACCACAGCCGAAGTGCCTATTATAAGCAATGCCTGACAGGTAGATGCTAACTGGGAACTCCTTGCCATTGCTAAAGGAGGAATTGCCTCTCCAAAAAAGATAACATCTGGTTTAAGTATCTTTCCACACTCGCATTTAGGTGGGTACTCACCTTTTTTATCTTTGTAATCATATTTCTTATTGCACCAAATACATGTAAATGTCCTGGAGTTTCCATGATATTCGATAACATTCCGGGAACCAGCTTCCTGGTGGAGATTGTCTATATTCTGAGTAAGTACGCTCTCCAGCAAACCCATTCCTTCTAACTCAGCAAGTCCTGCGTGTGCCTCATTAGGCCTTGCTTTATCAACAATCTGTTCCATTTCTTTTAACATCTGCCAGACCTTTTCCGGACTATCCTTGAAGGCATAAATAGTTGCATATTCTTCCGGGTCAAACCTATCCCATAGACCACCCTTACTCCTGAAATCCGGGATACCTGACTCTACTGATATACCGGCACCTGTAAGGGCAATGGTTAATTTAGATTCTATAATAATCCGTGCAGCCTTCTCAATTAATTCATCCATAGATCTACTCCTTAATCACCTCAAGGCTGATATCCACAGACCTGGCAGAATGAGTAATAGCACCAACTGAGATCAGGTTGATACCTGTCTTTGATATCTCTCCTATAGATTCTAAGGTGATCCCACCAGAGGCCTCTAAAAGAACCCTTCCCCTAGCTATAGAAACGGCCTCTTTCATTTCTTTGACAGACATATTATCCAAGAGAATTGCATCTGCCCCTGCCCCTATTGCCTCTTCAACTCCTTTGATGTCCTCTACTTCCACCTCAATCTTTAATGTATGAGGCACGTTAGCCTTAATCTTTGCTAAGGCCTTGGATATAGAACCAGCTGCAGCAATATGGTTATCTTTGATTAAGATCCCATCAAAGAGGCCAAAGCGATGATTAAACCCTCCCCCCATCCTAACTGCATATTTTTCCAATATCCGTAATCCCGGAGTTGTCTTTCTGGTATCAATCACTCGAACCTTGGAAGGATCTATTTTCTCAACATACCTCTTTGTAAGGGTAGCTATTCCTGATAGGTGCTGTAAGAAATTTAGCGCGGTTCTTTCTCCACTCAACATTCCTATCATCGATCCTCTAATTATACCTATATCGTACCCATTTGGAACAACATCTCCATCACGATAAGTGCATTCAACCACTATTTCAGGATCAAGCCGAGAGAAAACCCTTGAAAAAACCTCTATCCCAGCCAGTATTATTTCTTCCTTGGCTAAGAGTCTTGCCTTTCCTTTTAGGGATGAATCTATAATAGCCGAGGTAGTTATATCCCCCGGCCCTAAATCCTCCTCTAAAGCATTATCAATGATTTTGTCAATTTGGGAAAGATAATCCACTCTCAATTGATACCCTCAAAAATGGTAAGGTTTTGGTTTAATTTTTCTAACTTAATACTCATAAGCTGTACCTTTTCTTTGACATTTTCCACTATATGGGGAGGGGCCTGATCTAAGAAATCCCTATTTGCTAATTTCTTTTTTGACATTCCCATTTCCTTCTCTATCTTTTCTATTCTTTTAAATATCCTCTTTCTCTCATCATCATAATTGATCAATCCCTTGAGAAGGACGTGGACTTGGATATCGCCAAAAACATATGTTGCAGAGGAATCGGGTTTTCCCGTATCGGAAACCATATCCATAGATTCTACCTTTGCCAGGCTGGTAATATAGGGAAAATTACTTTTAAGAATCTCTTTTTCTTTTGACCCCTTTACATCTATGACTATCTTTACATCCTTTTTTGGAGGGATATTCATCTCTCCCCTTATGTTCCTGATACCTGTTATCACTTCTTTAAGCAGATCCATCTCCTTGATTGATCCTTCATCATAGATGAATTCAGTTCGCTGAGGGAATTGGGCTACCATAATGCTTCCTTTTGTATGAGGGAGTCTTTGCCAGATTTCTTCGGTAATAAATGGCACAAATGGATGGAGAAGCCTCAGTATTCCACTCAAGAGTATTTGCATTGCAGACTGGGCCACTTCCCTTCTCCTTTGATCCTTGCTATAGAGCTCCAGTTTCACCATTTCCAGATACCAGTCACAGAATTCATGCCAGACAAACTGGTAACAGATGTTAGCTGCATCATTAAATCTATAATTATCTATATAGCTGCTTATATCTTCTGCAACCTTCCCTATCCTACTCATAATCCAGCGATCAGCCAGGGAAAGGTTACCAGTATCTACAGATGGAGGTTTGCAATCCTTTAGGTTCATCAAGGAAAATCTGGCGGCATTCCAGATCTTATTAATAAAATTTCTGTATCCTGCTATTCTTTCCTGTGAGAGCCTAATGTCTCTTCCCTGGGCAGCCAGCACTGTTAGGGTAAACCTGAAGGAATCAGTACCAAAGCTGTCTAAGATCTCCAGAGGATCAATTATGTTTCCCTTGCTCTTGCTCATTTTCTGGCCCTGTTCATCTTTGACAAGGGCATGGATATAAACATCTCTAAAGGGGACATCTCCTATGAAGTGGAGACCCATCATCATCATTCTTGCCACCCAGAAAAAAAGGATATCGAAACCGGTTACTAGCACCGATGTAGGATAAAAGGTTTTTAATTCATCAGTGGAATCCGGCCAACCCAGCGTGGAGAATGGCCAGAGCGCTGAACTAAACCAGGTATCCAGCACGTCTGTTTCCTGCTGGAGATTCTTACTTTTGCACCGAATGCATACCCTGGGCTCATCCTTTGACACTATAACCTCTGAACATTCCTGACAATACCATGCCGGGATACGGTGCCCCCACCAAATCTGTCTAGATATACACCAATCTTTTATATTGTTCATCCACTCAAAATAGACACGTTCCCAATTGGTAGGTACTATCCTTGTTTTTCCATCCCTCACTGCAGCGATGGCCTTTTTAGCAAGAGGAGCTGCTCTTACAAACCATTGCTTGGAGAGAAGGGGTTCGATCATTGTCTTACAACGATAACAGTGTCCTATTGCATTACGGTAGGGCTCAATCTTTTCAAGTAAGCCAGAATTTTTCAGATCATCCAAAATCTTTTCCCGGCATTCAAACCTGTCCATGCCCAGGTAAGGGCCGGCCAGTTCGTTCATTCTGCCGCTCTCATCAATAACCTTTATTCGTTCAAGCTGATGAGCATTTCCAATTTCAAAATCATTGAGATCATGGGCGGGGGTAATTTTTAGGGCGCCGGTACCGAATTCTTTATCCACATATTTATCTAAAATAACTGGTATAGGCTTATTTAGAACTGGTAAAAGAACATTAGATCCAGAAAGGTTTTTGTAACGTTCATCTTCCGGGTTCACAGCCACTGCAGTATCACCTAAAAGTGTTTCGGGCCGTGTAGTGGCTACAGTCAAGTAGCCCTCTTGGTTTTCAAAGAGATACCGGATATAATAGAGGAAGCTATCTATATCTTCATGTTCTACCTCAAGGTCAGCCAGTGCTGTATGGCACCTAGGGCACCAGTTTATAATATAATCTCCCTGGTAGATTAGATTCTCTTCATAAAGACTAACAAAAACCTCTCTCACAGCCTTAGAAAGGCCCTCATCCATTGTAAACCTCTCGCGACTCCAGTCACAGGAACTTCCTAGCCTTTTAAGCTGATTGATAATTATTCCCCCATACTTTTCCCGCCACTCCCAAACCAATTCAACAAATCTTTCCCGACCAATCTGATGACGATCAGTTTTTTTTGAGGCAAGGTCTTTCTCTACAACATTTTGGGTAGCAATACCTGCGTGGTCTGTACCGGGTTGCCATAGGACATTATATCCTTTCATCCTTTTGTATCTACACAGAATATCCTGCAACGTATTATTTAGGGCATGGCCCATATGTAGGCTTCCAGTTACATTTGGGGGAGGAATGACAATAGAAAATGGGGACTTGCTTGATCTTGTATTGGCCTTAAATAGATCATTTTCTTCCCAATATTGATACCACTTCTCTTCCACTTCCTTAGGATTATAGGTCTTGGCCAAGACATTATTTTCCATCAAATAGTGCTCCTTTGTATTTCTGTGTCGGTTTCAACTTAAAATAAATAGAAAAAGATAAAAATGGGCACAATGACATTCATAAAGATTCTCCCTGTTATTTGCCTTTGTGCCCATGTATTTCAAACAAAATTAATGTGTATTAATCTTCTGACATTATCCTCTTTTTTAAAGCATCTATCTCCTCCCTGATAATTTTTTCAGCAACTTCAGGTATAACCTCTCTGGCTACCCTTTCTA